>RFHA01000159.1 GCA_003696565.1 Chloroflexota bacterium | reverse complement strand
TACAAACAATGGGGATAACACCTTTACAACGTTATGGCGCAGAGATAGGGATTCCAGCTGGAGGATTGTTAACATTTGAAATTAACGGTCTGCCAAACATTACGCCAATAACTATGCCAAATTCTACAATACAATCTCAAACACAATCATTTGCAAGTAATCCCTTAGTCATTGTGATGATAGTTGTTGGTCTCAGTCTGATTATGATCTCAGCCTTTTTCTTATGGCGAGAGTATCAGCATAACAAGATGGGTGAAAATAGACAAGATAGACTGATTACTCAATTGCTTAAGCAAATTGCTGATTTGGATATTCAATATGAAGCTGGTGATATTGCTCATGACATATATCAAGCTAAACGTGCTAAACTCAAAAAACAAGTGACGCAGTTGATGCAAACAACAGGTTATAAGAAAACAGAGAATATATAGGTTGGCGGTTATCTCAGTATATGCAATAAATAGGGTGGGGATATCTCATTTTAATCAATGCCAGCTTGCCAACGTTCTCGGACATAATCTTCTGGTGTGTCAACATCTTTGAGCACGCTATCAGTGTCGACATTGATATAGAGAATTTGATCGTTATGGGCGTTAATAACATCTCGTGGCGCACCGTGGCGAGGCAGTTTAAGGATTTCGTTCCAATATCGCCGACCGATAAGAATTGGATGTCCACGCTTCATTTTATAGCTTGGGGCAATAAGATCGTGAGTACCTTCTGCATAAGCACTGAGAACCTGATAAATCACTTTTGGTTGAATACGCGGTTGATCGCCTAGAACAACCATTGCAGCGGCAATATGATCTGGCAAAGCTTTTAGACCAGCTTTAAGCGATGAAAGCATTTCACCAGTTTTATAACTACGGTTAAATACCACTTTCACACCTAAAGGTTTTACAATGTCTTTGACCTCTTGTGCCATATGCCCAGTGACCACAACGATATAATCGACACGTGAGACAATTAACTGCTCAATAATATGCTCAATGATGGTCTTGTTATTATCCCAGGGTAATAAAATTTTGGATTGCCCCATCCGGGTAGAAAGCCCAGCGGCTAATACAACGGCACCTATGGGACGTTGTACTTCATAAATTGGGTTTGCGGCACGAACCGAACCAATTGCAACGCCATGAAAACGGTTCGATTTTAACGCCAACTTGCTGATCAGACGGGCACGTGCGCGTGCATATCCTTTACTTGGTGCCTGATTGAGGAATGCGATCACACGGGCAGAAGACGGTACACCATATAAACCGAGTGTTTCATCACGAATAATTTGAGCGATCCACGGAGATTTGATTCGATTGCCTTTTTGGAATCCATAACGTTCAATAATCGCATCCGGGTTATAAACATGCGTTTCATCAAGGGGTTTACCTAAGATTGAAAGTGATGCAATGGGGATGACTAGGGACGTTTCTGGTGGAATGACCGGCTCATGAGGATAAGGGGCTTTGAGTGGTAAACCGCGTGCGCCATCCGCTTCGACCAGTAACACGTCACTATCGATAGAATCCATAAGTTCCTGAACCCAGATTTTGTCTGGTCCGTATACTTTTCCATTTTGTATATCTCGATAAATGAAGATGAAACGATTTTCAGTTAAAGATTGTGAAATCGTATCCGGTGAGGTTTGATAAGGCAGTGCTGCTGGCATCAAGCTAAGCTGATCTTCACCAATCCGGGTGGTAGTTGTTGCTAATACCCGCCATCCTTGCTCAGCTAGTTCATATCCTAGACTGACCATAGTGGATGTTTTGCCACCAGCACCAATAAATGCGACAACATCACCACGTAGGATATTAAATGCCTCATATAACTTCATTAAAATCTCCGTGTCGGAAACCACCCCGCATTAACGGGTGGTTATTGAGGGATTGCTTGTGATGAATCGTCGACGAATTTGCGGAGCAGATAGAATTGCCTCCAAAACACCACCACCAATTGCGAGTGATTTTTCAGATATTGTAAAGCAGTTTTCACGTTTTGCACGTGGATCAAGATCACCGATTTTTGTTCCAGCTGTGACATAAAGTTGTGAATTGACCAAGCCGCGTAATATCCCATCAAAGTTTGCATAAACGGGATGATCCTGAACTGTTGCGATTATATCGCCTTTTAAGATGAAATCACCAATTTGTTTTAATGGTTGGACAAATCCATCCACAGGGGCACGTAAAACACGGCTATGGGTTTTACCTTGTACAACACCAGGCTCACCAGTATCTGCTTCTGCACATCCATGCCAGATAACCCGACCAAGAAAGTGCCCGCGGTTTGTTTCAATCACAGCATGACAATCTTGCCCAGCAGTGTAACCAGGTCCTAATGCAATGACCAATGGCGCATCATGCAAAGTGGTATCTGGGTTATGTTTCATCATTCGCCCGTCAATAACGACAACGGGTTTGAGTTTATGGATGATGTGTTTGCTGTCATCACAAACCAGCGGAATGATACTATCAGGCAGCACTGGTGTAGGCGGGTTTTCAAATCGCTGAGCCGTGATTCCTTCAACAGTTATCTTGCCACTGATTGCTGCCTCGCCATAACTAACCGTGCGCCTGACTAATAACGGGATGGATAATTCTGTGATGACAATTGGAAAACCCGCTTTGTGCAGACGATAAATTACGCCACTAGCGAGATCGCCCCCACCTCGTATGACCACTAGAATATCTTTAAACAACACCGATACCCTGTTTGCGTAATGCTGTTACAATTCGTTCTGGTGTAAATGGAATTTGATTTAACCATACGCCTGTTGCATCATGGATAGCGGCAGCAATCGCCGGTGCAAACGGTAAGAAAGGCATTTCTGCCATGCCCCGCGCTCCCCAAGGTCCAATCGGATCAGGATATTCTAAAACCACAGACTTAACTTCTAATGGAATATCTAACGCTGTTGGGATCAAGTAAGTTGATAAATAAGGGTTTTTGATACGCCCTTGATCTGAGATAAGATGCTCCATCAGCGCGTAGCCTTGTGCCTGAACGACCGCACCTTCAATTTGTCCAATAACTTGCTGCGGATTAATAGCACGTCCAACATCATTGGCAGAGATAACTTTGATGATACGAACGTGTCCTGTTTCAATATCTACTTCAACTTCTACTGCTTGGCATGCATAACCATAGGCAAAGTTTGGTTCGCTTCTGCCGCTCATTGGGTCATAAGGTGTGGTTTTAGGTGGGCGGTAAAGAAATTCACCAATGGCAGGGCGTTCTTCATTTGCCCATTTTTCCAGCGCAATAGCGGCAGCACCGCGAATAGCATTACCAGACATGAACGTTAAGCGAGAAGCAGAGGCACTACCTGCCGTATCTGTTTCAGCAGTATCGGACGCTATCAGGCGGACTTTATGAAATGGTACACCAACAGCATCTGCTGCCATTTGCATAAATACTGTATGCGCACCTTGTCCAACATCCGCGCCAGCAGCTCTTACAATAACTTCTTCAATATCTACACCACCACGAAGCTCAATGGCTGCCCAACTGCGCTCGGGAAATCCAAAGCTATAACCAATATTTTTATAGCCGCAAGCAATACCACGCCCACGACGTAGTGCTGGATTTTCCGGTTGGGTTGGCGGATTATATTGCCATCTTTCCCCTACTTTTTTCCAGAAGCTCTCTAATCCACACTGTTCAATCACCTGTGGCATGGATACCCCTGCTGGTAATGGTGTTCCAACAGATAGAATGCTGCCTTCACGGACGCTATTGATTAAGCGGATTTCCAGCGGATCCATATTAAGGGCTTCTGCTAATTTGTTCATTTGACTTTCTGCACTAAAGGCGGCTTGAGGTGCGCCAAAACCTCGAAATGCCCCTGTGGGGATATTATTGGTATATACTCCATAGGTATCGATGTGTACATTGGGAATTTCATACGGTCCTGAAACAGTTAGGTTGGCATTCCCCATCACTTTGGATGAGGTGTAATTATAAGCCCCCGCATCCCCAATGACCTGTGCCTGAACGGCGACTACTTTGCCGCTTTTTGTTGCGCCCCATTTGGCATAAATTCGGATAGGGTGGCGTTTGTGGTGATGTAGAATTGATTCTTCTCTGCTCCAAATTGTTTTTACAGGACGACGCAACCGATAGGCTGCCAATGCCAGAACAATTTGTACAGACATATCCTCACGTCCGCCAAATGCCCCCCCGATAGCAGGATAAATTACACGCACTTGGTCATCATTTAAGCCTAATGCGTGTGAGATTTGCCACATATCTTCATGTGCCCACTGCCCAGCGACAACGACAGTTACACGTCCTTCTTCGTCAATATAACCAAGACCAGCCTCAGGTTGCAGGTAAGCATGTTCTTGATATCCCGTCTCATAAAATCCTTCTACGACGACATCGGCTTGTGCCCAGCCTGCTTCAATATCACCGTGTCGAATACGATAGTGGCATAAAATGTTATTGGGGTTTTTCTCATGGAGTTGTGGCGCATCATCCTGCATAGCTGCTTCTGGATCAAACACAGTTGGCAAGTCTTCATACTCAACATCAATCAACTTGATTGCCTGTGCAGCGATGGCTTCTGTTTCTGCAACAACAACGGCGATATTATCCATATAACACCGCACAATATCAGCTCCAGGAATATTGCTACCTGGTCCACATAATACTGGCTGATCTTTTGTCACCAGACCATATTCATTAACCGGCACATCTTTGGCTGTGAATACGGCAACAACACCTGGTAAAGCTTCTGCACGACTGGTGTCTATAGATAAAATCCTGGCATGCGCACGATCACTATATCGGATTTTGAGCCATAATTGCCCATCCATATCAATATCACCGGGGTAGGGGGTTTCTCCTGTGACTTTACCATGTGCATCAATTCGCTGAATATTTTGTCCAATGCTGAACGTTTTATTACTCAAGGTGCTGCTCCACTCCATTCCCTGCTATGATATGCCTTTTGGGTTTATGCCGAATGCGATCCGCTTCTTGCTCTAAAATTCTACGCAGAATGGCAATGGCTGTTGCATATGTTGGATCAACCCCAGCATAACTTAAGTTGCTGCTGCCTAAATTATGTCCGCGCCCCATTGGTGTATCAGAAGCATAGTGTAAAAATCCAACATCAAATGGAACGGCGTGTAATGTGACAATTTCATTTTGTGGATGTCGTTTAGGGCGGTGCGCTTCATAGATTGAGGACAGATACGGTCCAGCTTCCATTTCAATATCGGTGTAACCTTCTTTATAAAAAACGCTCATGTAACGTGGATTTTGCAAGAAAGTTCCCGGCGCACTGATAGCTTTTTGATTGTCTAACACCATACCATATGATAAGTAAGGAGCAACATCTCGTGCGGAAAAACAATTATTAAACAGGTAGGTGTTTTGTGAATGTTCATCATGTACCACGTTGGGGATCATAACATCGCCGATACGTCCATTAAGGGTTGCCGCTTTGCCCATAACATATACCCCTAATAACATGCCGGTTTGCTCTGTTATCCGGTTCAGAATTTCGTAAGCAGCCATGCCCAAGGGGTAGTCAATGTTGATGATTAGTGCGTCACTTTCTGCTAGTGACGGAAAATTGACTTCATCACATAAACGGGAATCCATCCATTCTGGATTGAGTTTACTTACCTCAATAATTTGGGCTGCGATCTGAAAGCCATGTTTATTAGGGATACGATAAATACCCACTGCTTGCTCATCTGCTAAAATACGTGCTTCTTCTTTTGGGTAGTCCGCTAAGTATTTTTTCTGGATGTAATACAGAAAATTTGCTAGGTTGCTGGGACGATTTTCTTCTTGAATAGCACGGTATTCTGCCATTAAGGTTTCATGCCCTTTGGCGTTAATGTAGTCTACTAGTGTTTTTTCATGTCGTAGTGCGAAACCTGTCAATAAATTAGGCAAACAATGCGTATTGCTAGAGACGAAATAAACCGGACGGTCGCGTGGATCAACTCCTACAGATTTTGCTTGATTTTGAACCTCATCCCACCAATAGGCGGTTGCTTTACGATAGGCAGCTAAAGAGGATGCTAGTAATTTTAAGCCAATACGTTTGCGATTGGCTGCAATTTTTTGTAGTGTATTAATTAACTTGCCACGCCAAATTGTTTCCATCCGGCGGACATCTTCAGTACTGATGTGAAGAATGTTATTTGCGAGTAGATCAATCTCGCTCTCCGTGAGTGGTTTATGTTGATCGCGATTTTGTGCCAGGAATAATTTAGCCACTTCGCTTTTTAGAATGTTATGTAGTTTATTCCATTCGATCTGATATGCTGTGAGCATCGGAACAAGATCATCGATATCCGAGCGGCTAGCGATAAACACAGCTAATGTGTTTTCACCATCATAATGAACACGCCGCCGCCTGCCAGGGGCATAAACCCGCTTCCATGTTTCAACTTGATCATAACCAGCTTCTTTAAAAGACTGCTCAATCTGTCCGATCAATACGTAATCAACCTCAGGCATGACATCTGGCAGTCGTAAACTGCTATAAGTTAGGGCGGCAATATCTGGCTTTGGATCACGCGCATGAACATGCAACGATGACTCCATCGCCATATGACTTTCTTCTAGCGTAGCAATTTGTATAGTATCGGTTGAACGGAGCAGTGAATAATAAGTGCGCATGTAAAGTTCAATATCTTCGCTGCCCGTTTTAGGAACAGTCCTATCCATTTCTCCTCTGTTTTCTTTCTCGCTCTGCAGCTACAGCTTTATTGATCGCTTGTTTGCGACGCTTCATTTCACGATATTCTGCTTCTTTGCGCAGTTTTTCTTGTTTAAGCTCGCGCTCCGTGACTTTCATTTTTTCTTTAGGCGCACCTGCTGCATATAGCAACCCAGATACCATAATCAAAATCACAAAAATGGCAACGCCAACCACATACTGAACTTCGTCACGGGAGAAACTGTCTTCTAAGGGCGTACCGTTACGAATCTCCTGCGCTTCAAAAAATTGTGTATATAAAAACTCGTGTGCCGGCTTCATCAATATGAAAGAGATTGCCGCAAAGGATATGATCAATAGAAGACCTATGAGTGGTAAAAATTTTTGTAAAGAACTTTTCTTCTTGCTTCGCCGGACATATTCGTCTTCAAATGCCATGATAACTACTCCTTCTGCTTACTTGCTTCTGCAATGGCTTCTATAATTTTATAATATCCTGTACAACGACAAAGATTGCCGCTGATGCTTTGTAAAATTTGCTCACGTGTTGGTGTTGGATGTTCTTCAATTAACTTCGCACCAGACATTAAAAAACCAGGTGTGCAATATCCACATTGTACCGCACCTTGATCAATAAATGCTTGTTGAACCGGATGCAATGTGTCGTCTTTTTG
Source organism: Chloroflexota bacterium (assembly GCA_003696565.1). Lineage (GTDB taxonomy): Bacteria > Chloroflexota > Anaerolineae > Aggregatilineales > Phototrophicaceae > DAOTWY01. The sequence continues at coordinate 14,739 of RFHA01000159.1, read as the reverse complement.
CAAACCTTCCACTGTGACGATTTCTGAACCGTGTGCGCGTGGGGCAGGGACTAAACAAGCCATTACCGCTATTCCATCCAGAAAAACGGTACAAGCACCACATTCACCCTCTGCACATCCTTCTTTTGTACCGGTTAGCTTGGCATCTTCTCGTAAGAAACGCAATAAGGTTTTATGTTGACCGGTTGTTATGGTCATTGGCACACCATTAATCACAGTTTTGATAGGTGCGTTCTCACTATGATCAAGTGTGTGTTCTAATGCCTTCTCTACCGTTGCCTTAGATTTTCCCCACAACATGGCTGGATTATGTGGCAAATTTTGCTGTTGTTGGTTTAATGCCTTTAATCCACGTGCAACCATAACACGAATCATCTCGGTGCGATAAGCTGCTGTACTGCGCACATCATCAATTGGTGTTGGTGTTGCTGCTGCTAAACGTGCTGCTTCATGAATAACCTCTATGGTTAAAGTTTGTCCAATAAGTGCTTGCTCTGCAACGGGAACACGAATGATGGTTGGGGCAACACTGCCTAATGTGATTTTGGCATCACGTATAATGTTGTTTTCTATTTTAAGGATAATTGCTGTGTTGATAACAGATATTGCTTGTGCAGCACGTAGTCCTAACTTAAGAAAGATGCCTCGTTCGTTGGTGTGCATGGCTGGAAACGTGATGTTAGTCATGATCTCATCTGGACGCATGACGGTTTTGCGTAATCCAGTATAAAAATCAGCGAGTCTAACTGTGCGTTCACCTTCAAGCGATGTTAATGTGACGGAAGCATCTAATGCGATAAGAGGAGAGATTGTATCATTGGCAGGGGAGCCGGTAATCAGATTGCCTGCAATTGTTGCCCGGTTACGAATTTGTGGCGCGCCTACCTCCCAGCAAGCTTGTGCCAGCGGCAACGCTCGTTGAATCAGTAAATCGCTGCCGATAACGTGATTGTGTGTTACCAACGGTCCAAGGTGGATTGAATCGCCGTGCATGCGAATTGTATCTAAGCCTGGAGTACGAGTAATGTCAATTAATATCTTGACATCTGGGCGGGTACCACGTTCTAGCTCTAATAAAATATCTGTCCCACCTGCAATAATTCTTGCCTTTTCTTGGTGAATTGCCAAGAGTTCAAGAGCTTCTTTTAGCGTTTTAACGCTATAGTAGCCTTGCCACATGTCATTATTTATCCTTCCAATAACGGTTAATTGCGTTTCGCGCGTCTTTTCCACCAATATGATGTAAGATCATGTATGCCATTTGGCGGGCATCTTCATCAGTGCTTTCAGCTAAAATATCAATAATTTCTGGAATAACAAGCTGTGGAATTGTCCGTTGGGCGATATGAATCAATGCCCAACTCGCGTTAGATCGTACGCTAAAGCACGGGTCATATAACGCCTGAATGAGATCGTAAACGGTATCTGGGCTGTTAATTTGATCTAATGCCCATGCGGCAGAAGCACGTACATCATCATCGTCATCATGTTGCAGTGCGTTTAGACAAAACTCAAGCGCATCGGTATAACGATGTTTGCCAATGTATTTAAATCCTAGTGAGCGTTTAGCTGGATCAGCATGGATGACAAGATTGATAACGTCGTTTAGTGATTTATTCATCTGGCTCAATATCCAAAACTGTTATCGGATTGATATTAATAACTTCTGTATCCTCATAGCGGGTATGTGTGGTTTTACGTCGATCATAGGTATGCACATGCCCATGTACCATATAACGCGGACGATACCAATCTAAAAAACGTAAGAAAGCCTTAAACCCTGTATGAGGTAAATCCTCTGCATCATGAATACCGCGTGGCGGTGAATGAGCGACAAATACATCTACCCCTGGCTTCCCTTGTAAACGTCGTATGCCCATTTGGGGACCCATTGCCAATACAATTCGCATCATTTGAAATTCGGTATATTGAATAATGCCATTGTTATAATTCATAGACCCTTCAATACCAGCGAAGGAAATACCTTTAAAAGTCAGCACACGTCCATGTAAATCATCACCGCCAGGCGGGTCATCAATGTATCGCTCATCATGATTGCCCCGAACATAAAATAACGGCACATTGAGAATTGAGACCATGAATTCTAGATACACTTTTGGTAGATCACCACAACTGACAATTAATTCCACATCACTGTATCGTCGCCGTAAATTGGCTGCGCTTTCCATTTGGGGCATGACTGTATCGCTAACAAAAAGTATCTTCACCATAAAAAGCTAATTTTCTGCTTCTTTGACATCTCCCATCCATTTCATTGGCTGACCGGTGCCCCCACGTTTTAACATAATAATTTCTGCCATGATGCTCACGGCAATTTCTTTTGGGGTTTCTGCACCAATCTCTAAGCCGATTGGCGCATGAATGCGCGCTAGGTCTGCTTCTGTTAAACCATATTCTTCTTTTAACGCTTTCATCGTAATTGCCCAACGCCGACGACTACCAATTAAGCCGATATAAGCCGCGTCTGTTTTAAGTAGTGCTGGAATGAGACTCAAATCAATTGGTAAGCCACGTGTCACTGCGGCAACATATGTTTGAGCGTCAATCGTTACATGTTCAACAAGCGCACCGGGCGGAGTGATGATATAATCATCCAACCCAGGTACCTTTTCTGGATTACAAAATCCAGCACGATCATCGCATAGGATAACACGATACCCCATCCATTTGCCAAGTTGTGCTAATTCTATGCCACAATGACCAGCACCAACAACTAGTAATGTTGGCGCGGCATTGATCGGTTCAATAAAAATCTGTGCACTTCCTCCACAAATTCCTGGATCACCATCTTTTAAGCTGTTCAGACGGTAGGTTTCTAAATAGGGTTTATTATTTTTGAGTGCTTCTAATCCGGCTTGAATAACACGCGCTTCCATTGCACCACCGCCGACTGTCCCAACCGTTGATCCATCCAAACGGATGAGCATCTTGCTTCCAGCATGGCGCGGCATTGAGCCAGTTGTGCTGATAATTGTCGCTAGTGCAACAGATTCAGCGTGTATTTGCGCGTTATGTAATGCATCAATTACTGCTTTTTGGTCGTCATTCAACGTCAATTTCCCCGATGAAAACTCTGGTCTCATCTGTATAGGTATCTGGTGTTAACCTTGTAAAAGTCCCAGCTTCATAAAATCCGATAGCTACTTGATAGATTCCTGCTGGTATATCTTTTAAGTCTACCATAATCTGGTCTGAAATAACGCCTGGTAACCAGTTTCCGAGGGGCATTGTGCCGTTTTGTGCATAATTATCATATTGTGTTATTGGAGGCATTGTAATGTCATCATAAATATGAATAAATAGCTTATAATCACCAATCGGCTGCCCTTGTACTGCCCAGTTGAGATCAAGAATAAGTTGTTCATTCTCAATATGCCAGTCTGCTGTTAATAAACTGACGACACCGTTTTGAAATGTTGCGATTGGTGAGGATATAGTCACATCGGTGTTGCTCGCTGTATAAATCCAGTGATGATAAGGCATATATATCCCGTCTGATTCAATGCGAATAGTGGTTTGTGGCGTTAACACATCAATAGGGATCATCGTTGCAATTTCTAGCCAATTGCCTGGGATGCTGGGAATCCAGCGTGTGCCGATAAGATGATTATTGGCATAAATTTTTAATGTACCTTGTGAAGCTGGATGCAATCGTGTAATTAATACAAGCGGAGTTAGATCATCAACAGCAATAGTAAATGTCTCACTCCCATTAATACGCCTACCACCGTCTAGGATTCGGCAGGTATCACAGCCAACATAACTAAACTGATATGCTTCTGTTGCGAATCCAGATACTCGTTCACGATTTTCCCATTTATACCGAGATGCTTGTTCGGATTCAATATCAGCTACATCGATGGTTGTGATTAAATCAACACCATAATGTTGAGTAGATGCTTGCTGCGCACCTTCTGGTTGGTCAGTGAGTGTAACCTGGTATATCCCCTGAAATTCTGCACCTAATGCGACATTATCTTGTGGGGCATACTCCGCCGTAAAATGGACAAGTTCATGACCATATAAATCGGTCTGTGCTAAATAATTTAAACCGCGGGCAGTGGTATAAGCGGCTATGTAATTAGGGTGGTTGTTCATCACAAATTCTGCGACAGCTCCCGGTCCATTTCGCCAATAATTTGCTGCCCCCGGTGTGGTTAACCCAACCATATCAAGCGTATGTCTTTCCCCAATATAACGCATCATACCAACATCATGCACAGCGATTATGCTATTTGGTGGCGTGTTATCACGTAGCCAGATAGCCATTGGATACGGTTGTGCTAGTACATTTTTAATGTTTACATCGTATAGACGTAAAAACTCCCCACTGGTAAATAACGCTAATATCAATAACAACCCGGTTATGACAGCAGTTTGATGGGCAGGACGACGAAGCAAACCGATACTGATGATGACCAATGGGAAAGTCAGCGCGATGAGTGGCATTTGATACCGTTTGAAATGCCAGAATGCGGTATCTAATGTAGCAATGGCTAATCCCACCAGGATGATCCATCCTATAACAATGAAAACAAGCGTTTTCTGCTTGTTACGCCACAATAATACCAACCCTAACGCAGCAAGCAATGCAAATAATGGGTTGACAAAAACATGTTCATTTCCGCCAAGCAACAATTCTTGAGAAAACCTTAAGAAGTTATTTACGATGCGTTCTAACGCAACATCCCAATAAAATGGAACTGTCCCTAAGATAGATTTAGCTTCTCCACCGGTGGAAGAAGGTGAACCAGTCAATAAGAAATTAACAGTCGGTTGAACAAATGTGGCAATAACAGGGAAAATGAACCATCGATTACGCCCATATTGATACATCAACAACACCGTGGCGATCAGAGCTAGAATACCCCCTTCTGGACGTGTGATAGCCAATAAGCCGGCTATGATGGCAAATGCCTTGGTCTGACCCCTCAAGATGGTGTAAAGTGTGGCGATGGTCAAGGTGATCATCAAGCCGGTTTCCATCCCGCTCATAAAATGCCAACTAAATGCGCCAGTTAATGGAAAGGTCAGCGCGAGTAATAGAGCAGCCCACACAGAGAGATTGAACAATTTACCGATTTGAAATAGTAATATGGTGGTGGTCGTTAACAACACACAGCCGATTAACATCGCCCATATACCTAGCTTCAGCCCAGTGAAGCCGATTAAATATCCAAATGCTAGGATATATGGATAAAGAAAACTTGTTGCGCCGGACGTGGGTGGATCACCTGGATTATAGACATAGGGTTCACCATTAGCGAGTTGACGTGCATATTGAAAATGAATATATGTATCGTCCAGGGGCATAATAACGTCGCCGCTTTGTGCAGCGACGTTGAGATAGGCAACAAAGATGATTCCAACCACTAGGGCAATAACGCCCCAAGCAACTTTAACTGGAGTAACCATTGGCGAAAGTGTCAATCATAAACTGCACATCATCACCTAATGGATAGAGAATGGGGCAGGTTGCACCCGCAGCGATATATTCACGGACTTTTGCCTTAACTTCTTCTGGTGTGCCGGATGCAGTAATCATCTGTACAACATCGTCAGGTACAAGTTTCATTGCTTCTTCAATTTGTTCTTCCGTTGCGGGCCAAGTTAATACCTGAGCAATCTCGTCTAGCAATTCTTGGCTGACACCACTCGCTTTCATGATATGTGGTTGTTGACCAAGATATTGTGTAACGAGTTTACGAGCGGCATCTAAAGCTTTCTTTCGATCACGATCCACCGAGCAAACTACTAATTGCGGACGATCAATGTCATCAAGACTGCGCCCTGCTTGTTTTGCACCGATTTCAAGTTGTGCAAGCGCGCTTTCATTGTATTGAGGGGATACTAAATAATTCAAGACAGCACCGTCAGCAATTTCGCCAGTTAAGGCTAACATCTGCGGTCCTGTTGCACCAATGTAAATTGGCACATTGCGTGGCTCTTTTCGCCCATGTACAACATCTAGTTCCACATCATCAAGCTGTACAAATTCTCCTTTGAATGTCACACGTTCACGGGCAAGTAAAGCGCGGACGGTTTGCACAACTTCACGCATGGCTAACAAGTTCTTGCGTCGCTTGATTCCAACCTTTGCAGCAAGTGGATCCCACCATGCTCCAATTCCGCAGATGATTCTGTCAGGTGCTAAATCGTCTAAGGTGAGAAATGTCGCGGCAATAACGGCTGCATTACGTGTCCAGTTGTTGATAACACCGGAACCAATTTTAATACGGTGTGTTGTGGCTGCAAAGGCTGCCATCGGCACAATTGCATCCCGTACAAGGCGGCTTTCAGCTTGCCATACCGCCTCAAACCCACGTGATTCAGCATATTGTACATATTTGATAGCATCTTGTAAGGAATGTTTGTCTTGTAAATAAAGTGCTACACGATCTGTCATAGTTTTATTTCTTTCTTGATTGTATCTTCATAATCTCCGCGTTGGATCATGCGCTGATAATTTTCGATGTCTTCTGGTAAATCAATATCCTGTAACATACGATCAGATTGATAGATCAAAACGTCTGCACCAGCATCCCGCGCCATAACAGCATGACGCTGGAAACTTTCTGCACCATATGCATATGAAATAAGCCCAGGTGGTTGGACATACAGCGCGTTTGTTCCATCCTTGTTGCGATCTGTAGAGATTACCACACATGGGTGTGTTCCGCTGCCCATGTTGATAATATTAACAATGTCTTCCGGCTGAATAAGTGGCAAATCTGCCGGTAAAATGAGCACAGCTTCTGCTCGCCAACTAGCGACAATTGATGTTGCACGCATTAAAGCGGCGTTGAGTTCCGGTGCGCCGCTTTCTTGTATTGTTTTCGCATTATATTCACGTGCTAACGCTAAAGCATGGTTGTCTCGGCTAATGACAAGTATACCTGCTACTAAGGATACGTCTTGTACCACTTTTAAAACATGGCGCAGCATGGCTTCTGCGAATTGTTCGCGTTCTTCCGGTGTGAAGATTTTTGATAGGCGGCTTTTTGCTAATCGCAAGGGCTTGACCGGTATAATAACCCATACGCTCATAATTTAATCCTATCGTTTATTTGACTGAGAAGATTTTGGGCTACAGTGATGCGTTTGGCTTCAGTATCCATCAGCGTATCCAATGAAAACAGTGTCTCTAATGATCGGGCAGGTTGGTGGTCACGTTCATCATAAACAAACCCATTGATGACATCGCCGTAGTAATCAATAACAGACTCATTGGAGGGGCTTAGTCCCATTTCTTGCATGATTTTAGCTGTTGGACCTTTAACAGCTTGTCCTTGTATCAGCGGAGTAAGGGCAATGCGTGGAATGTGCGTTGAGCGTAATAAGTCTCGCATCCCCGGTATACTTAATATCGGGTTGATTGATAGCCAGGGGTTAGATGGTCCGACGATAATCATATCTGCTTGATGAATTGCATCCTGTATTATTGGGTTAAGAGTCGCTTGATCAATACCAGCCAATCGTAAAGACTTCAATGTTGGTTGCCAGCGATATTTGACAAAATATTCTTGAAAATCAAGTTCTCCATATTCGACGGTATCAACTTTTGTTTCAATAAATTCATTTGCCATTGGTACTATTTTACACCTGATTCCAAGCGAATCAGCAAAATGTTTTGTGATTTCTGATAAATTCTTGCCTTTATGTAGATATTGTGTTCGGATCATGTGCAGCGCAAGGTCTTTATCTCCTAGCCGGAACCAGGGCGTTTCACCCAATAGCGGCATGGTTTCAAGCGTTATAAATGTCTCATCGGCAACACCCCAACCGGTTGTTTTATTCACACGGTTTGATAGTGTGTAGGTAATCGTATCTACATCCGGGCAGATTCGCAGTCCATATAACCAAAAATCATCGCCTGTGTTAACAATGACAGTCAAATTTTCTGGTGGCATCGCATGATACAAGCCATAAGCAAGCTTAGCACCGCCTACACCGCCAACAAGCAAAACTACTTTTTCTAACGCCATAACACGCTCTTTTCCAGTTCATAACGAGTTTTTTTACGTGATTGTGCTGGATATCCTAAGGTAATTAACCCCTGTGGTTGCCAATCAGAAGGCAGATTAAGTGTAGTTGTCACAATATCCGGAGCAAACAGTGGCGCACACATCCAACAGGCACCAAGCTCAAAACTATGTGCTGCTAGTAAAATATTTTGACCTGCCATCGCCACACTTTGAACAGCCATAATGTATTCGTTGGCAGTTCGTTTTTTGTCTGGATAGGTGTCCATGTCAACCATTGAAAGGCAAACTAGAATCAATACCGGTGCTGATGTGATGCGCTCATAAGATCGTCCAACATCTGCTTCAATAACATCTAGTGGTATGTGATCTGCTGCTAAATCCTGTCTGAGGCGTGTGCCCATTGCATGAGCGAGTTGTTCTTTGACTGCTTGGGTTTCAATAACGACAAAACGCCAAGGTTGGCGGTTATGGGCAGATGGTGCCCAAATACCTGCCTGTAAAATTCTTTTGATAATATCTTTGGGAACCGGCTTATTTTGATAACGCCGTAGCGAACGCCGAGACATAATGGCATTTATAATGATGGATGTATGTTGTGTCATCGGTATAAATCTTGCTCCGGTGGACGGTTCAGATCATTTGCACGACCATTTGTTTGTGTGTAGGTTAATCCACGTATCAAAACAACAGGCAGTCCCTCATTGCCTTCACCACAGACCAAGTGTGCTGCGGAGGCAATGAGATCAGCGTAGCCTTGAATACTAATTCGCAATTCATATCCAAATAAATCGGATTGCCCGCGTAAATCAACCAATGCCGGTAATCCAGCTACGCCAATTGCTACACCAACATTACCCAGACGAAATGGGCGACCATGTGAATCGCTAATGATAACACCAATTTTATTGTCAAATGCTTGCCGGATTCGCTCCGCAGATGCATCCGGGTTTTCTGGCAATAGCAGCACCATTTCACGATTTTCCCCAACGTTTGATTGGTCAATGCCTGCATTCGCACTGACGAAACCCAAACGATGTTGAACAATCAAAACATGTGGTGCTTTACGTGATATTGCAACACTTTCTTGCAATACAAGATGAACGATACGTGGGTCTTTATGCGTTTCCTGGGCGATTTGTAGTGCTGTTTCACTCGGTGTGACGGTGCTTAGATCAACAAAACGCCCCTCTGCTTTGGATACAATTTTCGATGAGATAACCAATACATCTTGATCTTGCAACTGGATATGATTAACTTCGAGGGCTTTATAGATAATTTTTGATAGATCATCACCTGGCTGAATTAATGGAATACCAGATAATGCTTTAATCCATAACTCAGCCAAGATTTGTAATACGGATACCCGCCCCCTTAACTTTGTAAGTTTTGTTGATGTAAAGTAGAACAGGAGTTAATGCTTCTGCTGCAACGGCATTTGCTAGTGGTCCTGCATCAATGCCGCGCATTCCTGCTGCTTCCACTAACTTAATAACATCTCGCTTAGCTTCGGGATCATCACCACAGACCAAGACATCACACTCAACGGTTGCGTGTGGGTCTTTGAGTTTTTCTGCACTGACATTTTGGAAGGCAGAAACAACTTTAACTTGTTCGCCTAAAAAAGCCTGTGCTTCTAAGCCGGCTGCTTTGCCTTCTGGTATATATACAGTTCTGACATTAGGGGGTTGTAATGGCACTGTGACATCAATAAGAACTTTGCCAGTTAGTTGCTCTTTGACACTTGCCAAGGTAGCTTGATGCGCGGAATAAGGGACGCTTAGCACAACAAGATTGGCTGCTTGTGTTGCATCTGCGTTTGACATACCCGTGAGATAATCACCACCAAGTGCCGTATTTAACACTTTTGCTTTTTCAACAGCACGCTCAGCATCTCTTGAGCCAATAATGACACGATACCCGTTTAACGCCCATCGCATTGCTAAGCCGGAGCCTTCTTTACCGGTGCCACCTAATACGGCGACCGTCACCATTAATTTATCAGTCATATTTTCTACCTAACATTCTCTTGATAACGCTTCCAGACTTTATTGACCATCGATAATGCATCTTCGATGACCACTTCTTCACTAATTGTTAACAACTTGCGATCATGCATCAAGACTGTACCGTTGACAATGGTTGTTGTCACCATTGAGGATTCAAAGCCGAAAATGATATGCCAGGGCAAGTTATTAGCCGTGATTGGGGTGTAAGGCTTATAATCAACAAAGATAATATCTGCCGCAGCACCTTCAGTTAGTTCACCAAAGCGCGAACCAGAAAAAAACTGTTCCACCAATCGGGCATTATTGTATATAGCCATTTGTACAATATCTGTGCCATTAGCACTGCGTGGGTCTCGATTGACTACCTTGTGTAATAAATACGCCGTTTTCCACTCTGCCCACATATTATTACTAAAGCCGTCATTTCCTAGGCACACACGCAAGTTTTCACGCATCATATCGTCAAAGCTCATTGCCCCCACACCATTATTCATGTTAGAGCGGGGCTGATGTGTGATCCATGTGCCTGTTTGTTTTAACAAAGCGCGTTCTTGCTCATCAATATGAATACAGTGAGCAGCAATTGTCTTTTCACCTAAAACACCTAGATCAAATAACCGTTGAACGACGCGCTTTTGATATTTTTCTAGGCTATCTTGTTGATCAGCTTCATGTTCTGCTACATGGATATGGAACCCACAGTCTTGTGGTAGGGCATCCACACAAGCTTTTAGTGTTGCATCACTAAGAGTCATACTAGCATGTAACCCAAATGTGCCGCGAATTCGTGGATGGTTTTTATAGGCATGGATGAAGCGTACATTTTCTTCAATCCCCGCCTGTGCTTTTTCCTGACCATCGCGATCCGAAACTTCGTAGGCTAAAACGGCTCTTAAGCCCACACGGTCAATCGCATCAGCGATGACATCTAGGCTGCCCGGGATGGCATTAGGGCTAGCATGATGGTCAATTAACGTCGTGATGCCGTGTTTAATTGCATCCACTAAACACACTAAGGTGCTCATATAAATTGTACTTTTATCTAAGGATTTATCTAGTGCCCACCATAATCGCCGTAAAATTGCAGGAAAATCTGCCGGTGGTTCACCAGGGATAGCTAGCCCACGTGCATAAGCACCATAAAAATGGGTATGGGCACAGACGTTCCCCGGCATGACTAATTGTCCTTTGGCATCCAAGCGTTCTGCTTCTCGATAATGCGGGGTGAGAACCTCTGTTGGTCCTAATGCTTGAATAACACCTTGGTCAATATACAAAGCATAATCGGTTAGAATTTGGGGATCATCCCCCCAGGTGATGACGGTTGCGTTTGTTATGAGCATTTATATGCCTTCCAGTGGAATATGGATAGTCACAGGACCATCATATGACTCAATTTCTGCACGGATTGCTGCCAGTATTGTATCTTGTGATTGTGTCATGTCCAGATAAATTGTGTGATTGGGCGTATCTGCTGCCGCATCCATAACAAGATTGTTACGCGATATTCGTAATCCAGGTGCAAGTGGGTTATGCTTGCGTTCTGCTTCCCATAATTGTTGTATATGATACTTCTTCCCTAGGGTATATATCAACCGATCTACAAAATGGTCTGCATTGCTATATAAATCACTAATAGTGGAAGCAGCCTGAAAGCGATCTCCGGTTGTGTGAATGAATGTAATCACACGCTTGGTTGGATTTGTAATTGGTGGTGTTTTAGATTGCGGTGGTTCAACGGCAATACGAAAATATTTATGATCTGCACGTGGATGATCTGGAGCATCTGGAATTAAATCACGCCGAGTACGTAGCTCATAACCGGTGATTTTGGCATAATATGGAATACTGCCGCTTAAGGATTTAAATACTTTCCCGCTTAAGAAAACAGCGAGGTAATCTGCATAGATTCCTCGCTTCATACGCTCAAATGGAATACGATACCAATGTTCATCTAGCAGAAAATTCAGGTCACGTTTGGTCTTAATTACCCCAACAAGAACCGAATCTTCAGGATTCATGATGTGATTTTCTCACATTTCATACTACAGAACGTTTTCGTAATTCTATCAATTTTTCATCAATCTGTGTAACAAGTTGTTGATGATCGATCCACCATTGTGGGTCACGCTGCGCGTCAAGTTCTTCAACCGTTTTGCCTTGTTGTTCAACCCACGTGTAGTATTTGAGGTTATGCCAACGTTCACGGGCATCCGCTGTGCCTTCCATAATCCAATCGGTTGTAGCAGCATGAAAAACGCCTTCAACACGTCCAACAGCAGCCGCCTCATCCAACACACCATAGTATTCGCGCATGTTATCCATAACCGAGTGATACCGGTTGAGTGAATCAGTGGCGACAGTGACGATTAAATCATCCTTACCAAGATGATAATATTTCGCAGTTTTAATTGCACCCAGAATATTGCAAATGCCACTGATTCCGAATAAATCTTGCATATGTTCAACTAATTCGGGATCAATTTGATAGCGGTTGATAAGTGTATCCAACCCAGCTTGATCCGCAAAAAGTTGTAAGCCTTTTTTACAGGTGAGATCATCAATACACATCAAGGCATCCATGTTGTTCACATGATGAATCCAGGTGACATGTTTATCTCCAATACCTTGGATGTCATGCCCACCATATCCATTATTAAACAATGTTGGACATTGGATGGGTTCCAGACCAACAATCTTGTGATCTGACCAAATTTGCTTTAGTCGGTCACCAGCGGCGATTGTCCCTGCGCTGCCCATTGCAGAGACAAATGCAGCGACCTTACCATTCCCGACCCCTTGCGCTTGAAGTTCTGCCGCCAATTCGGCAATGGTATTACCCGTGACGTAGTAGTGGAAGCGATAATTTCCCATGACTTCAAACTGATTCAGTATGCGGATATTCGGGTCTTCGGCACGGAGGCGTTTTGTCTCGTCGTAAATTTCTTTCACGTTACTTTCGCAACCGTAAGTTTTAATGATATCTGCACCATAATTGGCGATCATCTGATAGCGTTCTTGGCTCATTTCTTCCGGCAGGACGACGATGCTTTTACAACCCATCCGCCCGCCAACCCATGCACCACCAATCCCATAATTCCCCGTAGAGGGCCATACCAGTCGGTGTTGAGCAGGATTAACTTCACCAAATAACGTTTTCTCCAATAAAACAGAATAAGCAGCTCCAACTTTATGGCTACCAGATGGAAAATCTTTACCATATAACACAACAATGTTAGCATCAACGCCAGTTAATGCTTTTGGTAATACAATATGATAAACGTGATTGTTGGCATCTCGCCAGGTGATGTTATAGAGATTGATGGGATCAAGCGGGTCTTGTTTAGATGCAATTAATGCCCGTTGACGAATCTCTGGGTTAATTTTATGTGGGTGTAGCATTTCTTCAAATGTTGGTCCGGCAATCATTATCATACCTCGTTGTCGTCATCTAATAGTTGTTGTTCTAGCCAACGCATTTCACTTGCGATTTCATCACGTTCATGTGCTAATTTGCGATAGCGTTGTAAATCTTCAGCTGGCATATTTTCTGTGCCACCACCATATTTCATTAATAATTTATTGATTTCTTGCCGTAGTTGTTCATAAGTTGCCACGATACTACGATAATGCTGAACTTGATCCAGCATATCATCACTACTCATTAAGTGGCTCCTTTTGTTCTTCTGGCTGCTTAACACCAACAGTTGAGGCGACGACGTATAATGGTCTACCACGTGTTTCATCATAGATTCGGGCGACGTATTGCCCTAAGATGAATAAGAAAAATAGTTGAAAGGAACTCATCAGTAACAGCAAGACAATTGTTGTCGCTTGCCCACCAAAAAACTCTGGTCCGCGTGCAAGCCGTAAAACCGTAATCACAGGTATCGCTAAAATCGCTAAAAATCCCAGTAAACCACTAACGTAAATCATGACTTGTAGTGGGAAATACGAGAAACCTGTAATAGCGTCCCAAGCAAAACGCAACATTTTACGAAAAGGGTATTTTGTCTGACCAGAGTGACGAGCTTCCCGGATATATTGTACCCCTGTTTGCTTAAAGCCGATCCAACTTGTCATGCCGCGTATGAAGCGATTATGCTCACGCATTTGACGTAGCACACGCACTACTTTTTCGTCCATTAAACGAAAATCACCCGTATCTAGTGGGATATTCACATCGGTAATGCGGTAAATTAGGCGATAAAATAGTTTGGCAGTGAATACCTTAAACCAGCTTTCGCCTTTCCGTTCTGCGCGTACTGCATAAACAACTTCATATCCGGCTTGCCAGCGTTCTATCAACTCTAAGATAACTTCTGGTGGGTCTTGTAAATCAGCATCGATTAACACCACTGCCTGCCCACTAGCAAAGTCGATCCCGGCAGTCACAGCAATTTGATGCCCAAAATTGCGTGCAAAGTTGATGATCTTAACACGGGGATCGCTGTGTGCAAGAGATAACATCAATTCTAGCGAGCGGTCGCGACTCCCATCATTGACCATGACCAGCTCCCACGGTTCGTTGGTCTGTTCCATAACGGCAGCAATCCGCTCATATAGCAGTTGGATATTACCTTCTTCGTTATAAATTGGAGCAATTATTGAATAAGTTGGTCTCATATCAGTTCTTGTAATGCTGATTTTATCGATTTTATATCAGGTTTTACATGAATGCCCTGTGCCACTGATTCTTGTGCCCTGCGGACATCCTTCAAACCGCT
>RFHA01000158.1 GCA_003696565.1 Chloroflexota bacterium | reverse complement strand
GTATGCAACAATTCGCCGTCCATCCGATGTATGATAGTCATTGGCGTTAATTTGAGCAGCTAGCGTTTCATCTGCTGTTAAAAACCACCCCCATGTACTTGAATCGCCAATAAGTAATACACGGAATTCATCAGCAGCTTTTGGACGTGAGATGATATGCGATTCAAAGAGTGTCGGTAAATTATTACTGCTGATGTTGTAGCTTAGTTGTGGGTTCTCACCGTATGGTAGTCGCTCACGTCCGGGTATGATGTGGTTGTAAATAGATAATGTTGCAAAGTTTGGTTGTGTGATGGCATATATTCCATTACAGAGCATAAAAAACACTGTTGTTTTAATGACTATACGAATTATTTTCATATTAAAACCCAAACAACCCCATCAGCACATGCCATGATTCATTGACATCAGGCAATGCAAACCACACCCAACCAATCACGATATAGTGGAAAGTGATGAACCATGCACCAAATGCTATCAACCGATTTTGACGTAATGATAAGCTGCGATACCATTTCCGTGTGCGGTCAGTCCACTGTTTATGAATAAATAAGCCAACACCGTGCCACAAGCCCCAGATGAAAAAGTTGAGTGTGATTCCGTGCCACAAGCCGATAATTATCATGGTCAATAGTTGTGCCGCAAAAACAATCACAACCGGTGAGCGTTTAATAGAATGTTTTAACATCCAACGGGAAAACGGTGTAAACACATAAAAACGAACCCAATTGCTCAGTGTGATATGCCAGCTCTGCCAAAATGCTGTGATATTCGTTTGAAGATAAGGGCGATTAAAGTTCTCCGGCAAGCGCACACCAAATAACAACCCAATACCAATAGCGATGTCTGTATAACCGCTAAAATCAAAAAACAGACGGAAAGCATAACCATAAAGCAGTATCCAATAACCGGTTGTATTTTGAATTTGCCCAATATCTATAGAATCAAGCGATAAACCATAGGTAAGCGAATCAGCAATGATAAATTTTTTAAAAATACCAACTGTAATTCTGTGTAAACCTGCTTCAAAATCAGAGGATAGCGTTCGATAATCTTTGATAAAACGTTCAACTCGGTCAATTGGTCCAGCAATGAGTGATGGGAAAAACATAACATAGGTAAGATATTCGCGTAACGACACAGCAGGCAACTTACCCGTTTGATAATCACGCAAGGTATGAATAAGGCGAAATGCGATATAAGAGAAACCCAGCCAACTTAAGTCCAATGAGGATGCTAATGTCACATCTTGCGCTGTTTGCCCGCGCCACCACTTGCTGATTGCTGATGCTAAAAATTCAGACTTGAGAACAACAAACAAAACGATAATACCTAACAGCATCAAGTTAATTTGATGTTGTGGTTTAAAGAGCCGTGTCAACACAATTACCAATAAGCAGGTAATCATCAATCCTATAAACACCATCCATGGCGATGGTGGACGTGAAGGCGTTAAGCGGTAATCTGCATCAATAAAACGCATCATCGCCATGCCAATAATCAAGCCTATCAGTATCAGTAAGGTTATCAAGTTATTGGATTGAAGTCGCTGATCTTTTTCCTGGATAAACCACCAACTTGTCACTGTTATCACAAGTGCAACGGTTGGTAAGATGAAATCTGCAAAACGAATAGGAAGGCGTGGTTGCAATACATATACCGCAAAGACGCTCAAAACAAATAATGTCCACGCTCGCCAGACCTGCGAACGGATTAGATTATAGACAAACGCCCCAATACTAAAAAACAAAATTATGGAGAGTGTCACCCTGCTTCACCACACCATTTCCATTCGCCATCTTCTTGTACAACACGATAACTTGTTAATGGAAAGGTCTGATCATTTGTGCCATATGTAGCAACAATTTGCCCGGCACAAGTTACAACGTCACCATTCTGCTCACAAGCCAGGTTTTCAATACGCGCACCAGAAACACTTGCAAAAGATAAAGCCTCTCGGTCTAATGTCGATTCGAGTTCACTGCATAATAATCGACTAAGTTCATCTCGATTTCCTTGAATTTTTGCTGTTAAGTAATCCTCTACGACCTGAGCAGCGGCATCTTCACCAGATTCTGCACAAGCAGTTAAACTAAAAATCAGTAGCATTATCAGGAGAGTCAATCTCATGAGGTATACTCCGTCGAATTTCATGTAACACACGTATCGTTAATAAATTTTGCAACGTCACGCCATAACGGGCTTCTCGTCCGTTGGTAAAATCCAGCCAGTCTACGCCACTATTTTTCAGATGTATCCGATCAACATCTAGCCCGAATTCTGGTAAGGCACGGGCAGCTGACCATAAATTGACTAGTGGCACTTCATAATCAGATGCAATTTGGACAAGACGCAAGTTAAAATTAATTGCCTGCCACCAAAATTCATTATCAGGATGATAGCTGAAGGTAAATAAAACCGGAATAATGTTTTGTGCCAGTGTTTCTTCTACAAGCAATCGCATTTGTTCATCAAAAATGGCATCAGTCATATGCTGTACATCATTAGCACCAAACATAATCAACGCCACACTAGGACGCTTTAAGCGATATTCACAATTTAAGGGAGATTCACCGGCTTCACATTGTGCTGGGTCTGCCCACATTGGATCAAACACAACATAGGTCGTCAAGCCTAAACGCGCCGCTACGCTAGGTTGTCCCGCAGATTCACGATAAAATTCAACAGTTTGTGTTAAAAAAACATACCCCCCCAAATCATAATTTGGCTGGCTCATCACTTGCAGATACTCGTCATTCTGCATCAAGCTATCCCCAACTTTGGTAATAACATTTGGATGGTTTCCCGCCTCAACCCCACGTTGATAGACTTCTTGCATCGCTAGGCTAATTTCTGGAATAACTGGTACAGAAAATAACTGTGACATAGATTGACTATTCACGTTATCTATATCTGCATCCGGCAAGGATGAAACGGGTAAACTACCAAAATCAAAATCATCTGGCAAGTTGAAAAAAGCAGACATCACCCAACCGTCTAGCAAAACATCACCGCTTGTATCAACTCGCTGGACATGCACCCATGTACCTGCCACATTGCGTTCTAACAGAGTAACTTCTACGCCGGCATTTAACCAACCAGTTTGCCAGTAGGTTATCCCAGGACCTTCAAATAAACCAATACGCTGCCAGGTAGAAACAAAAGTTAAGTTATTATCTGCCAGAGAGGGCTGAACCAATATTATTAAAAATAGAAAAAAACATAATCGCCGCATAACGTTGATCCTTTCGTGCCCTATTCTACAAGAAAATTAAAGAGGGGACACCGTTCGAGCTTTGGCATCCCCTCATTACGTTTAGATGGATATAACAGGTCTTAACGAGGCACAACAAACACAGCTGTTGTATACGCTGGGACGTTAAACACCCCGTTTTCGTATGTCGCTGTTTGTACAATCGGATCATTAGAAGTTGTTTGTACTGGATGTAGCTCAAACGACATATTCATTAGGGCATCATGTTGGAATTCAACCGCCTCATTGCGTGCATTGAAGACCACGACAATCATTTGATAGTTGGGGTCTATTTGCGGCAAGCCATCAACCTGATCGGACAAGCCCATCACAATCAGCCCAGGGATTTGATCTGCACCAGTATTATAGAAATTCAGACGGTCAAGCACATCTGCCTCGGTTTGTAAGCGGAATAAGGGTGAACTGCGACGAATTTGTAGCACTTCCCGCATATGCATCACAGAATCCAGAATATTCTCAGAAGTTACCTGTAAATCTGGATTTGCCAAAAGTGGTTGAATGATATCCCAATTTTCACGACTGCTCGGCGGCAACCCAACGCCCCAGTTATTTGTCTGATAGGTAAAGTCTAAGCGATTAAACCAGTCACTAGAGTTATAACTATCACGATCCAATGATTTAGAGCGCAGCATATCATCACCGGCATGGAAAAAAGGCACACCTTGGCTAAAACCGACGATGCTTAGCCCAAGGTTATTCATGCGTACACGAGTTTCAATATCAGCACTCTCTGGAGCCTTATATTGAATGGCATCCCAAAGTGTTTCATTGTCATGTGCAGCGACATAGATGATATTTTCTTGTGGGTCTAGGGTATAACCAGCGGGGCTACCGTTATAATCAACCTCTGCACCACTAACAACTTCACCATCTGCATTTACAAAAGTATAGTTGGCTAAATTACCTGCCAAGCCAATCCGTACCCAATCGCTGAATCGCAATAGCCGTGTTAGCTGTTCATTTTCATCTCCTGGTGTCACCCCATTAGGATTGGTGTAAAGCCCATTGATAAACCCTTGATGTTGTTGCCCTTCAAACGGTGTACCACCACGCGCGGCATCACGCAGACGGTCATTAAATGACCCAATCCCTGTACCAGCAACGTTGAGTTGAGTTGCATTTACACCGCGTGCATTATTCGCTACCTCACCAAAATTCCATCCCTCACCATAAACATAAATCGATTCGCCATCTACCCCGTTTGTTTCTAGAGTAAGGGCATCTAATGCTTCACGCACAGCTAGCATATCATCTAGCATATGATGTCCCATCAAATCGAAGCGGAAACCATCGACTTGATAAGCTGTTGCCCAGGTCACAATGGAATCAATCATCAACTTCCGCATCATATTATGTTCTGTTGCGGTATTTTGACAGCAGGTGCTGGTTTCTACTGTACCATTCGCATTTAAGCGATGATAATACCCAGGAACAATGCGATCCAAAACCGAACGATCATTTTGCCCAGATGCGTTAGTATGGTTATAAACAACATCCATCACCACACGCAAACCCGCTTGGTTCAATGCCATAACCATCTGACGGAATTCAATCACACGCTGCGCCCCGTCTGGATTAGTAGAATAACTACCTTCCGGCACGGTATAATGCAGCGGATCATACCCCCAATTAAAACCATCTTGGTCTCGGATGGGGTTAATCAGCTCTGTTTGTTGGTCTGAATCTGGCGGAAAGCTTGCTAAAAGATCAAAATCTGGTTCCACTCGTTCATCAGGATTTTCGTTGATTGTCGCAATATCAAACGATGGCAATAGATGAATATGCGTTAAACCAGCCTGTGCTAAGGCATTGAGATGTTGCATACCGAACGAGTCCGGGATAGTAAACGCCGCAAATGTCCCTTTCAATTCAGCCGGTACATTGGGGTCACTCATGCTAAAATCACGGATATGCAACTCGTACACCACAATATCTTCCGGTGCATTCAGCAGTGGTTTAGTGTTTTCCAACCACCCCTCAGGCATCAGTGCAGGATCGTTTAGATCAACAATTTGAGTACGAGTGCTATTCATAGACAAGCTGAACGAATACGGGTCTGTCACTAAGTTTTGTACAACACGCCCAACAGATGGCGCATAGACGGTTACTTCATATAGATAATATTGGTATATCCAATCCGGCTCGCCTGTGATACTCCAAACACCTGTTGCATCATCACGTGTCATCTCCAAGATAGTGGGCTGTGTATTTTCATCCGAATCAGCATAGAGATAGAAGCGGACATTCTGCGCCGTTGGTGCCCAAACGCGGATTGTTGGTATCCCCTCATCATCCCAAGTCACACCTAAATCACCATCGTAAGTGTACAGGTGATCCAAGACACCGGGGATTTGTAGTGATGTTCCTCCAATTAACATACCATCTTCATCAAAGGCAGCCACGGCAAACTGACCGCGCAAAATCTGCGGCACTAATGCCAATTCAGCCTCTGACTCAATATGTAATGCCGCTAGCCCTGCCAAATGCGGAAACTTTGCTAATACATCATCAGATAACCCCAACCCTTCAGCCGCTAACCGAATATATTCCCCACCAACAATCTCAGCCCCTTCAACAGCAAGCGTAGCATCTGGTGAGTAATACAAACGATATTCTGCGGCATCATCAATATCCCAGGCGATTGTATCTGCCGTCACCCAATAAGCCTGAGCCTGTGCTAAGTTTACTCGTACCACACGTCCAACCACAGCTGGTTCACCTATTCCAATAGATAACTTATTATCCGAAGTATTAAATGCAAATGTCACTTGTATATCGTCCTCAGGCACGCTAAAGGGAATATTAGCACCGCTTGGTGTACCGGCATCTCCATAATTAACATCCCAGCTTTCATACAAGGCGACTTTCACTTCGTAATCACCAGCAGGGATAGATGTGGTGCTGAATACATAAATACCATCACCATCGGGGTCTTGCATCCAAGAACGCAAACACATCGGTGCCCAATCACCATCTGCTCCCATTGAGGTAGGGCAACCTAGCTCATTTTGGAAACTTCCCGGAGCGACAATAATTGCATCATTAACACTATCCGCTACCCAATGGGTGAAATGGTCATAGTAAAAGTGAACAGTTGTATCTTTAGAGAGGGATAAGGTCACATTAGGACCGTTAGCATCTGCTGCACCGCCGTAATTTTCTGACCAACTACCATTGATAGCAACTTTATATTCATAATCACCAGCCGGCAAATCAAAGCTACCACGCCAAATATCCTCTTCAGGGATATATGTTAAGGCAGTGATATCACAATCAGGCATCCAATCACCCTCACACCCAAGCACACTCTGAATTGTTCCAGGGATGACAACCTTATCTGGTTGGTCAACAGCAAGCGGGCGCGGGCGTGCCTGAACAACTGTTTCACCACTACCACCAGCTGTTAGCCCCTGTGTGTCAGTAGACCCATCTGTATTGATGGTTAAGATGTTATCAGCCGTGTTAAACAAGAAAGCAACAGGTGCTCCCTCTTGTGTGACACTAAAGGGAATGTTCGCCCCATCACGGGCACCATCCGCACCATAGTTAACATCCCAGCTTTCGTTTAGAGCAACTTTTGCTTCATAATCCCCAACAGGAAGTCCTTCCGCTACATAAATATAAATACCATCTCCATCTGGGTCTTGTAACCAAGTGATCAAACAAGCCGGTGCCCAATCTCCCCCTGCCCCCATTGAAGTAGGGCAACCCAATTCACTTTGAAAACTACCTGGAACATTGGCGATTATCGAATTAACGCTATCTGCTACCCAATGTGTTTGATGGTCATAGATAAATTGTACAGATTGATCTTCTGATAAACTTAAACGAACGTTTGGACCATCTGGATCAGCACGCCCGCCATAATTTTCTGACCAACTACCATTGATAGCGACTTTATACTCATAATCGCCTGCAGGCAGTTCAAACTGTCCCCGCCATAACCCGCTAATTTCATCGTAGGTTAATGATGTATTTTCACACTCCGGTTGCCAATCACCTGGACACCCTAGCACGCTTTGGATCGTCCCGGCGATAGTCACACTTTGTGGTTGGTCATCTGTTTGTGCATGAACAAACGAAAACCCAAACAAAAAAAACAGCACCAAGCCACACCTAACAAAAAATTTTATTTGAGACAACATGAGCCTCCTTTGGGCAAAATGATAAAAGCACACATACACATGAGAGATCGCCTCATTGATATATTTGATGTTATGTAAGCCAGAAGAGGATGTCCATCTTTTTGTGCAGATTGCCCTGAAACGTTACAGAAGATCAACTAATCAACGTCTCATCTTTACTCATCTCGACATCAAGTTCGTTTTATAGAACAATATAGGTATAAACTAAACGTAAACATGAGTGAAGAAATATGGCTTCATACCCCACTTTTCACGGATCAAATCTTGCGTACATACTAGAGCTTTATGATCGGTTTTTAGAGTCACCTGATTCAGTAGACCCGCAAACACGCCAATTTTTTATGAATTGGGAACCACTGTTGAATCGGGGTGGTAACGGCACAGCAGTAACAAAACAACAAGATACGGCTCAAATGCAAAAGGCATTGGCAACCATTAATTATGCGTTCGCCATCCGCCAATACGGGCACCTTGCCGCACAGCTTGACCCATTAGGCGGCACACCACCAGGTGATCCTGAGCTTGATATGGCGTTTCATGGGTTAACTGAGGCAGATTTGCGTCAGATACCGGCTAGTTTGGTCGGTGGACCAGTTGCAGAACAATCAGCCAACGCTTGGGAAGCAACAGAGAAGCTAAAACAGATTTATGCTTCCACAATCGGTTTTGATAACGATCATATCCGCATCCCAGAAGAACGTAACTGGCTACGTGAAGCAATCGAGTCACGCCGTTACGCCTTTAACCCAGAAAGCGACGATGATGTTGCCCTATTAGATCGGCTAACGCAAGTAGAAGCGTTTGAGCATTTTCTTCAGCGTAGTTTTCCAACTAAATATCGATTTTCAATCGAAGGGTTGGATATGATGGTGCCAATTGTGGATGAAGTTATCCGCAATTCTGCCCAAACAGGTACTCAAACCATTGCAATCGCCATGGCGCACCGCGGGCGGTTAAACATCCTAGCCCATGTTATGCACAAACCCTATGAGCAAATCCTGGCAGATTTCAAAGACCCACTTAAACTTCAGGAACTTCAAGATGCAATTGGCTGGACAACTGGCGATGTCAAGTATCATAAAGGGGTGCGGCGGCAAGTTGGTGCCGATTACGGCTCAGAACTCACCATTACTATGCCACCTAATCCCAGTCACCTAGAAGCAATTAATCCGGTTGCAGTAGGCATGGCGCGTGCAGCAGGGACACGGGTAGATCATCGTGGTGAGGCAAAATTTGATCCCCGCCTGACGATGCAAATTCTCATTCATGGCGATGCGTCATTCCCAGGGCAAGGGATTGTAGCCGAGACATTTAACCTCTCTCGTCTACCTGGGTATTGGACAGGCGGCACGATTCACATTATTGCCAATAATCAAATTGGATTTACCACCCTCCCCCAAGATGGACGCAGTACGCTTTATGCAAGCGATTTGGCAAAAGGTTTTAAAGTACCAATTATCCATGTAAACGCGGATGATCCCGCTGCTTGTATTGAAGTTGCACGTCTGGCATTTGCGTATCAAAAGCGATTTGAAAAAGACATCCTGATTGATCTGATTGGTTATCGTCGCTATGGACACAACGAATTAGATGAACCTGGCTTCACACAGCCCATGATGTATAATGTGGTACGTAAACACCCAACTGTACGACAACTCTGGGCAGAAAAATTGCTCTCTCAGCAGCGAATTACCGAATCAACACCACAAGAGTTACTAGATAAGCACAATAAACGCTTACAAGAAGCCAGTGACGCTGTTGACCAAGCAGCCAACAACACGGTAGAGATGAAGGCATTCCAAGACCCTGCGCCCACACCTCCCCCACCGGGTGCAGCACGTCGTATTGTAACAGCTGTTCCAGAAGATCAATTGCGTGAGATCAACGAAGGACTCGCCAAAACACTGGAAGGGTTTGCGTTTTATTCCAAACGGCTAGAAAATACAATCCGTGCCCGACGTGACGCACTAACCAACGAAGAAAATAAAATTGACTGGGCAACAGCAGAAGAGCTAGCATTTGCCACGATTCTAGCGAACGGTATCGCTATCCGCCTAACAGGTCAAGATAGTGAACGTGGGACATTTAGTCATCGTCATGCTGTTTTACATGACAAAGAAACAGGTAAAAAACTAGTTCCTCTGCAACAGTTAGAACAAGCAACCGCGGCTTTTGAAATTCACAATAGCCCGCTTTCTGAACAAGCTGTACTAGGGTTTGAGTTTGGTTACAACGTACAAGAGTCACATCGACTAGTGTTATGGGAAGCACAATACGGTGATTTTGCCAATGGGGCACAAAATATCATCGATGAATTTG
The DNA here is from genome assembly GCA_003696565.1 of Chloroflexota bacterium. GTDB lineage: Bacteria > Chloroflexota > Anaerolineae > Aggregatilineales > Phototrophicaceae > DAOTWY01. The sequence goes on along the minus strand of RFHA01000158.1, from coordinate 940 downwards.
TCGTTTCTGCACGAGAAAAATGGGGACAAACCCCTTCTCTCGTCATGCTGTTGCCACATGGGCATGAAGGTGCTGGACCCGATCATTCTAGTGCGCGCCCAGAACGATTTTTGCAATTAGCCGCCAAAACCAATATGCGAATCGCTAACTGCACATCAGCGGCACAATATTTTCATTTGCTACGGCGACAAGCATTATTGTTAGAAACTGACCCGCTTCCTCTTGTTGTGATGTCACCCAAAAGCCTATTGCGTAATCCACAAGTGGCTTCGTCTTTAAAAGACTTAACTGAAGGCAAGTGGCAACCGGTCATCGATGATATAGCAGTTGATCCACAAGAAATCACTCGGTTGGTTTTGTGTAGCGGTAAATTCTATTTTGATTTAATCAACAGTCAGTACCGAGACACACATCCACAGGTAGCTATCGCACGGGTCGAACAATTGTACCCATTCCCAGCTGAGGAACTGGCAGCAGTTATTCAGCGTTACCCGAAAGTTGAGCAAATTGTTTGGGCACAAGAAGAACCCAAGAATATGGGAGCATGGGAATTTATGGGATACCGTATCAAGAAAATGGTTGGCATGGATATTCCCGTTAATTATGTTGGACGGCGGCGCAGTTCTAGCCCGGCAGAAGGTTCACGTACTGCCCATGAAGTGAACCAATCCATGATTACTGAATATGCCTTTACCTGGAAGTTTAAATAGGAGCGAAGATGTCTGTTAACATCGTTGTACCCGCATTAAGCGAGTCAGTTGTAGAAGCAACCGTTTCTGATTGGTTGAAGAAAGTCGGTGATCCAGTTGAAGCTGGTGAAATTGTTGTTATTTTAGAAACAGATAAAGTTTCGTTAGAGGTCACAGCCGAGGTATCGGGTGTTCTCACAAGTATTGTTGCAGAAGAAGGGACTGATGTTGGTGCTGGGGATGTATTAGGT
>RFHA01000157.1 GCA_003696565.1 Chloroflexota bacterium | reverse complement strand
CATGCCACATTGGTGGAACCAGAACCGGCATATGGAAACGCTGTGTTAGCTGATTTTGCAGGCGAAGCCGCTTATATTGCGCGGGCGCGGGTAGTTGGTCTACGGGATATGGGTGCCAGCCAAGCCCCGTTCAATAGCTTTTTGAACATCATCGGTTTGGAGACATTACCGTTGCGCATGGAACGACATGTCACCAATGCGCAAAAAGTTGCGGAATATCTGAAGGATCATCCAGCGGTGGCATGGGTTAATTATCCTGGGTTACCAGAGCATCCTAGCTATGAACGCGCTCAAAAGTATTTCCGTCATGGTCCTGGCTCTGTACTGGGATTCGGTATTAAAGGTGGGAAGGAAGCCGGCGCAGCGTTTATTGACAACTTAAAGTTGTTCTCTCATCTGGCAAATGTGGGTGATTCACGGTCATTGGCAATTCATCCGGCAACAACAACCCACCAACAGCTCACGCCAGAAGAACAAGCTGCCAGCGGTGTAACCGATGATTATATCCGCCTGTCAATCGGTATCGAATATATTGATGATATTCTGTGGGATTTGGATCAGGCGTTGAAGATTGCACAAGGTAAAACTATCCAAGCCGTTTAGTGGTGCAACAATATTCATTAACCGTTCACTTCAGGTGCGGAGATTTACCTTCCGCACCCCCATATACGAATCGTGATGGAGCAACACATGACCTATGAAGGGAACTTACGCCGATTGTTACCAAGACGCAGTGTCAGGATGCACGACCCGCGTTCAGTTGGCGTGGTAGACCGATATCATGCTCAGTTTGATGAGACATTACATCTACGCTCTGGCGGTAAGTTAGAAGGCTTCACCCTGGCTTATGAAACCTATGGTGCATTGAATGCAGATAAATCCAATGCGATTTTGATCTGCCATGCGCTTTCAGGAGATTCACACGTAGCAGGCTATTATACAGATGATCCAGAGGAAAAACCCGGCTGGTGGGACGAAGCGGTTGGTCCGGGGAAGATGTTTGACACAGACAAATACTTCATCATTTGCTCCAATGTAATCGGTGGTTGCCGGGGTAGCACAGGTCCTTCGTCAATCGCACCAGATGGCAAGCCCTATGGATTGCGGTTTCCAGTTATCACCATCGCCGATATGGTAAAAGCACAAACGTATTTAATTGACCGGCTAGAGATTGATACGTTGTTTGCTATCGCCGGTGGCAGTATGGGAGGCATGCAAGCCCTACAGTGGTCAGTTGACTACCCTGAGCGCGTGCGTAATGTGTTGTTTATCGCCAGTACACCACGATCTTCCACACAAAATATCGCTTTTAATGAAATTGGGCGGCAAGCGATTTATGCTGATCCTCATTGGAATCATGGAGATTATTATGGACGAAAAGAAAAGCCAGACGCGGGGTTAGCAGTGGCGCGGATGATTGGTCATATCACATACATGAGTGAACAATCATTAGAGCAGAAATTCGGGCGGGAGTTACAAGGACATCGTGAGCTGAAATACACCTTTGAAACAGAATTTAAGGTGGAAGGCTATTTGCATTATCAGGGGTTTAAATTCACAGAACGGTTTGATGCCAATAGCTACTTATACATCACCAAAGCATTGGATTATTACGATGTTTCAGATGGTTATGGCACTATCTATGACGCATTGCGCCGTACCCAAGCCAATTTTTTGGTGGTCAGTTTTAGTAGTGATTGGCTCTATACCGACAAACAAGCCCGCGAACTTGTAGACCCGCTACGGCGGCTAAAGCGCGATGTTGAATATCACCGTGTTGAGGCAACCTTTGGACATGATTCGTTTTTGGTAGAAGTAGATACCATGACGGAGTTGGTTGGTGGTTATTTAGCAAAACAATGGCGACGAATCAGATAAATTTTAGTATTTTCATGAATATCTAAAAGGAGAGACAACCATATGGCAAGCATTAAAATCCCTACCCCATTACGGGCATATACTGGCGGAGAGGCAAAAATTGACGTAGCTGGCAAGACCATTGCAGAAGCATTAAACAACCTGGTGGCACAGTATCCTGATTTGAAACCGCATTTATTCAATGGCGACGAGTTACGGAGTTTCGTCAATATCTTTTTAGGCAGTGAAGATGTCCGCTTTTTGGATGGGCTAGATACAGAAATTACACCAGAGGATGACTTGCGGATAATTCCTAGTATCGCCGGAGGATACTGATGCGAATTCGCCCCGCTAAATGGGATGATGCTGCAGGCATTGCACGAATGCACGTCTCAAGTTGGCAAACAAGCTATCCAGGTATTATCCCGCAACATTTTTTGGATACGCTTTCCGTTGAACGCCGTACAGAGAGTTGGCAACACATATTAAGTGATGAGAACACAGAGGTAGTTCTTGTAGCAGAAGCTGATGACGGGGAAATCCTGGGGTTTGTTAGTGGTGGTAAAGAGCGAGAGTCTGTACCAGGTTACGATGGTGAATTATATGCCATCTATTTATTAAAAGATGCACAGGGTAAGGGTATTGGGTATCAATTGTTCAAGAAGTTCGTAAAAGCATTAACTGAACGTGGCTATAACAACATGGTGCTGTGGGTGTTTAGAGATAACAGGGTTGCACGTCAGTTCTATGAGAACTTAGGTGGGCAACTTCTTGCACAAAAAACCCTGACAATTGCACAGAAAGATGTGGTTGAAGTTGCCTATGGCTGGAAGGACATCAAAGGATGGTTGATCAAACAGGGTTAAAGGTAGGGATTGGCACAACAATCGTTTTACTCATATTGGCATTTATATTAGACAGTTGGGTACTCGTTGGGTTGGTGGCGATAGCACAGTTTCTTGGTGCGCTAACAGTACCATTTGCACCATATAAGCTATTCTACCAAACGATTATCAAGCCATCAGGGTTGGTCAAACCACGTGTTATACAAGATAACCCTAAACCACATCAGTTTGCGATGCTCGTTGGGGCGATTTTTAACACAGCGGGCATGATGGCATTAATAACTGGTGTGGATGTATTGGGCTGGGTACTGATCAGTATCGTGGTGGTGTTGGCAAATTTAAACTTCTGGTTAAATTTCTGCCTGGGTTGCTGGATGTATTATCAGTTAAGCCGATGGGGTGTGCCTGGGTTCCGTGCAACAGCATTGGAGGATCACTCATGATTGAGCGTGTGATGCTTGTGCTTCTTTTAGTGGTTGTTAGCATGGTGGTGTATTGGATATATACGCGCTGGCAAATCAGCCGTGTGAATAAATTGCAGCAAGCCAATGACCCAATATTGAACCGCCTAAAACCAGGTATTCCAGCGGTAATCTATTTCAGCACACCCTATTGCCTGCCATGTAAAACACAACAACAACCGGAACTGGAACAATTAATAACGGAAATCGGCGAAAACAAAATACAGGTGATCCAGGTTGATGCAACACAAGAGCCAGATTCAGCAGATCGTTGGGGGGTGTTTTCCGCGCCGACCACATTTATTTTGGACGCAAAGGGTAAAACCCGCACCGTCAACTACGGTGTAACAGATCATTATCGATTACGCAAACAATTGGAGATGACGTAATGGTTACGATTGCACAGACGCAAGCAGACCTTTCTCATGAGGAGATTAAGCGATACAGCCGCCATCTGATCATGCCAGAAGTAGGTATTGAAGGACAACGCAAGTTAAAAGCATCTAGTGTGCTGTTAATTGGGACGGGCGGCTTAGGCAGCCCAACGGCGTTATATTTGGCGGCGGCGGGCATTGGGCGGATTGGGCTGGTGGATTATGATGTGGTGGATTCCAGCAATTTGCAACGGCAGATTATTCATGGCGAAAGCACGATCGGGAAATCCAAGTTAGACAGTGCAGAAGCGCGTCTGAAAGACTTAAACCCCTATTTAACCATTGAAAAGTACAACGTCCCACTTACTTCCGATAATGCCTTAACGTTGTTTGCCGATTATGACATCATCATTGATGGAACAGATAACTTCCCCACACGGTATCTGGTCAATGATGCATGTGTGAAATTAGGTAAACCAAACGTCTATGGCAGTATTTTCCGTTTTGAAGGACAACTGAGTGTGTTCTATGCGGAAGAGGGTCCGTGCTATCGTTGCATGTTCCCAAGCCCGCCGCCGCCAGGGTTGGTGCCAAGTTGTGCGGAAGGTGGTGTGTTGGGCATTTTACCGGGGACAATTGGAACGCTCCAAGCGACGGAAGCGATCAAACTGCTGCTTGGGATTGGTGAGCCGATGATCGGGCGGATGTTATTATACGATGCATTGGAAATGAGTTTTACAACCATTAATGTTCGTAAAAATCCAAACTGCCCGGTGTGCAGTATTCCAAAAGATGAAGTAACCCTGATTGATTATGAGATGTTTTGTGGTGTACCAGCCCATGACCACAGCGCATTTTCTACAGCAGAGAAGGATGCAAACATGCTAACTGTTGATGTATACGAACTAAAAGAGCGACTTGATCAGAATGGAGGTGTGGTGGTATTAGATGTCCGTGAGCCACATGAGTGGGCAATTGCTGCTTTAGATGGCACACTCAGAATCTCTAAAGGGGATATTCAAGCGGCGAAAAACGCGGTTTTAGCGGGGCGCAAGCTACGCGAGGAAACGGTGCTAGCTGATATTCCACAAGATCAGGAAGTGATTGTGATGTGCCGTTCTGGTAAGCGCAGCGCAGATGTAATTCATATGCTGACGGAGATCGGATATGATCGCACCAAGCTGCTCAATCTGGAAGGTGGTATCTTAGCTTGGGCACGGGAAATTGACAGCGATATACCAGCTTATTAAATGACACGTGGCAGGGAGTTCCCTGCCATTTTTTTATCGGTGAATCATTTGGTAAGGTAGTGGTAAAATATGTGGCATGATTAAAAGAAAGGTTTCAATGGGATCATGCCGGTTTTATTACTTGCACAGGGAGATGCTGCATCAAAAGATTTATTACGAAAGGCAATTGAGGCACGATATGGCACACGCCCTCCAGCACTAGATAGTCTTAAAATTGATTTGAACGGGCGAACCCAAATCAAGATCGGTCCGATTAGCACTTGGGTACCGCTGGATATGACCGCTTATTTTAAGTTCCCGACCGCCATGCGCTGGGAATTTGTTGCCAAGCCGCTTAAATTATCCATTCAACGCGGCGTAGAAGCATACGATGGCGAGACCTATCGCAGTATGCGCGGTAATCACCCCCCTACTGTTATCAACGAGCCGGAATATGTCCGTTCTATTCGGCGGCGGTTGTGGGCGGTTGCATCAGTATTACTGACTCCCTTAAGTGATTTCACCGTCAAGGTCGAAGCAACCGGTAACTATAGTCTACGTGCCACCAATACAAAACTAGATGATTATGCCGAGATTTTCTTACGCGATGACTACACGCTGGATTATGTACAAGTAGAATGCCTTAACCCAGACACAGGACAAATCGAAAATTATATTGTTCGTGTAGAAGATAAACTCATCACGGTGGATGAGTTACTGCTACCCGCCAAGCTCAGCACCTTCTGGAATGATAAACCTAGCTTTGAGGTTGAGCCGGTTAGTGTTGTGATGAATCCGACAATTCCCGACGGCGTTTTCAAAATAGAAGATAATTAGTGGCTTATAGATAGGCAGCAGGCACCGGCTCCTCAGTCACTTTATAGACCTGAAAGCCGCGTGCCTGATAATTGGCTAGCGCGTGCGGGCTATCTAAATTACATGTATGAACCCACACCCGCTGCGCCCCCATTTGCCAAGCCTGTTCAATACCAAAACTCAGCAAATGCTTGCCTAACCCCTGCCCTATATACGCTTCCCTCAAGCCAAAATAAGCGATTTCAATCGATGTCTCTTGGCGATGAAGTTCGATATATCCAGCTGGGGCACCTTGTTGATGCAACACCCACCAAGATGTATTATCACTGTTGAGAATTGCTTGCAGTTCATCACGCGGCATCAGTAACCGATCTCGCCAACGCCATTTTTCCCCAACTGAACGGTACAAAAACAAATAATAATCAACATCTGGAGAAGAGACAGGGAGAATCATCGTGAACGGGGTGTGCTCTAAATAAGCTGGTTTGAACTGTGTGGGATGTGTCATCTGTAAGTAAGTCGTGATAAGGGTATCTGTCATCATGCCCTCTGATGGTATAATACTGGAAAAAGTCTTTTGATTTAGACTGGTATTTTAACAAAATAAGCAATAAGGATCACAAATGGATTTTTCACTAAATACTGAACAATTAGAAGCACAAAAAATGGTGCGGGAGTTTTGTGCTAAAGAAGTTATTCCAACTATTGGAGAATGGGATCGCAAACAAGAGATGAATCCAGCGATTCTGCCTCGCATGGCGGAGCTAGGCATCTTAGGGATTAGTATTCCCGTGCGATACGGCGGGCAAGGGTTTGATTATATCACATTAGGGTTGGTGTGTGAGGAATTAGAACGCGCAGATACAACGCTGCGTGTGGTGATGTCTGTGCATCATGGTCTAAACAGCCAGGCAATTTTACAGTGGGGTACAGAAGAACAAAAACAACGATTTTTAGCCCCTCAAGCACGGGGTGAAAAATATGCAGCATTCTGCTTAACAGAGCCAGGAGCCGGAAGCGATGTCGCATCGATGAGCGCGACCGCCATCCGCAAGGGAGATAAATATATCCTCAATGGCGAAAAAATGTGGATCAGCTTAGCGACCAAAGCGCATCATTTTTTGGTGGTTGCCAAACATGACCCCAATGCCACCCCTGCCCATAAGGGGATGAGTGCATTTATTGTAACCAGCGATATGCCCGGTGTAACAACTGGAGACATTCATGGCAAGTTAGGGGTGCGTGCAGGTTCAACCGGGTGGGTCAAATTTGAAAATGTGGAAGTGCCCATAGAAAACCGCTTAGGGGAAGAAGGAGAAGGCTTTAAGATTGCGATGTCTTGCTTGGATAACGGACGTTATACCGTGGCAAGCGGCGCAACTGGGCTAATCCGTGCATGCTTAGAAGATAGCGTTAAATATGCTCAGGAGCGGGAGACATTCGGCAAACCGATTGCGCATCATCAACTTATCAAGCAGAAGATCGCCTATATGCGGCAATGGTATGACACCGCCTACTTGCTATGTATGCGGGTGGGTTACCTCAAAAATGCTGGTATCCGCAATACACGTGAAACCAGTTTGGCAAAGTGGTATGCAACCGACCACAGTGTGAAAGCAGCTCTAGAAGCAGTACAAGTCTTTGGTGCATATGGCTTTAGTGATGAATATCCAGTAGAGCGATATTTACGCAACAGCAAAGGGGCGGTCATCTATGAAGGTACAAGCGAGATTCACCAACTGATGCAAGCAGATTACGAATTCGGCTTCCGTGAGGATAAACCACTGCGGTGTGAAGCCCCAGCCTATGACCCTGAATTTTGGCAATCTGAACCAGAAGCAATTGCAGGGGGTTAATTCGCCTCAATTAGCCAAACAAGTAGAACAGCGGGGTGACTGATATGTTGCTCCGCTATTTAGCTTGTCTATTTATACGTGTGTCAAGTTTGTAAAGGGCGTTTTGATGAAAATCGTTTTTTTAGGGGATAGTTTGACGGCTGGTCAATATGGTGGGAGCTTTGTGGCAGAAGTCGCGCGGTTATTGCCAGACGATGAGATTATCAACGCTGGTGAAGGTGGCAATACCATCATTAATTTGATGCGTCGCTTAGATGATGTATTAGCCATGGAACCAGATGGCGTGTTTGTGATGATCGGTGGAAACGATGCTATTTCCTACAGTCAACCGGCAACCCGCCCTTATTATAAGAAGGCACAGAATATTCCAGAGGGGTTTGTTTCCCCGGAGCAATATGAACAAACATATCGTGATTTGCTGCATCAGTTACAATTAAATTTTATTCAAACATGGGTGGGTTTGGCACCAAAAGAATATAATCCAGAAACCGTTGCTATGCAAAAACGCTATAACAGCATCGCAGCGAATGTTGCCGGTTCATTAAATATCCCCGTGCTAGACCTGATGGCACATTTTAACCCGCAGAATATCAAAGACCGCCCTCCCCTGAACTTAGGTCAGATCAACCTGATTGGGCAACGATTAGCACAAGGCTGGCACGACTATGAAGCGGAGCGTCAACGAGAAGGGTATACATTTACATTTGACGGACTACATTTTACACCGCAGGCTGCGCAGGAAGTGGGTAAATTAATCGCTAATTTCATAAAAGAAGATTAACTTGTGCAACTGTTTCTTTCATTTTACGTATTATTGTATGGTAGGTAAAAGTTAGGAAGGAATTGTATGGGTTGTGGACGAGCATTGTTGTGTTTGATCTTTCCGCCTCTAGCAGTTATTGACCGGGGTTGTGGAACAGTTGTTATTGTATTAGCCCTGACCGCAGCGGGATGGGTTCCTGGTGCTATTGCTGCATTGTTGATCAACATCATGGCAGAAAATTAAGCGATTTTTCCCTCTGATAGCACATTAAGCGAATACTTATCCACTTTTGCTAAGCTTTTGCATCAGAAGTGGATAGGTATATTCAAACCAATGTTTAAACAACTGAGAAAACAATGGCATCACTTTCGGATGTCGCAACTGAGCCATGCACAATTAGTTCATCAAGTAGCAAATGGCTCCAATTCTGCGGCATTAGAAGCCCTTTTTTATCTTAAAGAACGCCAACACCTACAAGACGGTTCGTTAAACGGCTCTCAGCTGGTTGGGGCAAGGTTACAACATGCGCGGCTTGCTACGGCACAATTAGAGGCGGTGAATTTAAGCCGAGCAAACTTGACCCATGCATATCTTGGTTCTAGCAACCTCAAAAAAGCCGACTTACAACAGGCTTGTTTACAGCATGCCAATATGCGGGATGCCAAATTGCGCCAAGCCAATTTACAAGCGTGTGATTTAAGTTACGCCCATTTAGCAAGTGCAGATATGTGGTGCGTCAATTTACAGGGAGCCTGCTTGCATCAAGCCAATTTGTGGGGTGCTAATCTGAAGGCAGCCAATCTACGTGATGCCGATTTAACCGGCGCAAATATGACACACATTCAGGTTGACCAAGATACGATTTTGCCAGATGGTCGCCGCTGGTCATCAGATGTGGATTGGACTATCTTTACAAATGATAAGAAATAATTGAATCTTCATTAGATTAAGGGTACAATATCCTCAGCAAACTATGATTATTGATTAGGAGGATATTACCTTGCACGTAGTTGTTTTTACCCGTAGTACGCCAGATACCGCCGCGAAGGTAGAGGTAGATGGTAGCGGTGCAGTCATCTGGGGCAATGCAGCAACAGTTGTTAACCCCTGGGATGAATATGCACTAGAAGAAGCTATTGTTCAGGCAAAAAACGGCGGCGGTAAGGCAACCGTTATCGCGTTGGGTGGTGAAATGCACAACGACGCGCTTAAGCATAGCCTAGCGATGGGTTTAGATGAAGCGATCCGCATTGATGACCCAGAATTAGACCCAACTGATAGCCTGGCATATGCTACCGCAGCAGCCGCGGCAGTGAACAAAATCGGTGATGTTGATCTGGTGATTTTTGGTAAAGAGAGTGTGGATGTTGGGACGGATCAACACACGTATATGCTGGCGCGTAAACTTGGCTGGACAATGTTGAGTTATGTTTCCAAAATTTTAGAAGTTGATTACGCTGCCAAAACCATCAAAGTTGAAAAGATGTATGAACAAGGCAAGCAGGTTGTCACCAGCAAGTTGCCCGCTGTTATTAGTGTGATGAAAGAAATTAATGAACCACGTTATCCGTCTTTCATTGGGATTCGTAAAGCAGGCAAAGCAACCATTCCGGTATGGTCATTGGCAGATTTAGGTGCATCGCTCCCGGATAAGAAAGTGGATGTACTGGCGTTCAACAATCCCCCCACAAAGGATGTTGTGGTTGAAATGATTGAAGGCGAACCAGAAGAACAAGCTGCCAAACTGGTAGACAAACTGTTGGAGGAAAAAGTGCTATGAGTGTGTTTGTATGGATCGAAACATTTGAAGGTAAAGCCAGCCCTACCAGTTGGGAAGCATTAGGTGCAAAGTCAACACTAGCCAATGGGCTTGGGACGGATGTCACCGCACTTATTTTTGGTGAAAATGCAGAAGCATTAGCGCAAGAAGCTGCCAAATATGGCGCAAATAAGGTTATCGTTAGCACAGATGCCACATTAAAAGATTGGCGTGTAGAAGCATATGCTGCCCTGCTGACTAAATTGGTGCAAGATCATAAACCACAGGTGGTTATCGCCGTAGGGACAAGCCGCGCACGTGAATTATTAGCCTCGTCCGCTGCGGATACTGATTCAGCCATGTTGACAGAAGCCGTTGAGCTGAGTGTTGATGGTAGCCGTGTAAAGGTGGTTCGTCCGGTTTATGCTGGCAAAATTTTAAGTGACGCTGCAGCAGATACGGCAAATGGCACCGTGTTTTTGACCATTCGTGGGCGTGCCTTTAAACCCAATGCTATCAATGAAGGGGCTTCTGCCGAGGTCACACAGGTGGATGCTGTGGCGACAGAGGACAGCCTGAACACAAAGGTTGAAGCGTTTGAAGCCTCAACCGGCACAGTCAACCTGACAGATGCAGCCATTATCGTCAGTGGTGGGCGTGGTATGGCGAACAATCCCAAAGACCCGCCCGATGGTGTGGCAGACCCAGCAGTTTGGAAAGCCCAAGACGGTTATGCTAATGTGCTTCAACCATTGTGCGATGTATTAGGGGCAGCGTTAGGTGCTAGCCGTGCGGCTGTGGATGCAGGGTATATTCCATACGCACATCAGGTTGGGCAAACCGGTAAAACCGTTAGCCCAGATTTATATATTGCATGTGGGATTTCCGGCGCGATTCAACATTTGGCGGGGATGCGTACGAGCAAGGTAATTGTCGCCATCAACAAAGATGCAGAAGCACCGATTTTCAAAATGGCAAACTATGGCATTGTAGGTGATCTTTATAAAGTGGTGCCTGCATTAACAGCAGAATTAAAGAAGCGACTAGGAAAATAAAATGTGGGCGGGGTATCCCGCCCTTTTCGTTTATAGATCCAGCACAGCTTGAACCATATTGTCTTTACCACGTGATGTTTTAAACCCTAATTCTTCACTTAAGGCGATCATCGTGGTGTTATCCGGCAGGATATGCCCAATAATTCGATCTAACCCTTCTGCCCGTCCTACATCAATAAGCCGCTCAAGTAGGGCTGTGCCTAATCCGTAACCTTGATAGCGATCCCCAACAACAATGCCAAACTCTGCTTCATTTTTGCCATGTAACTTGGTCAAACGCCCTGCGCCAAGGATTTGAAGCTCGTCTGTTTCTGGGTCACGCCGGCAGCCAACAAGCACCATTTCACGATCATAATCGATAAAACAAATCCGTGATAAACGTTCATGCGCAACACGTTGTTGTAACTTCAATGGAGAAAAATAGCGCATGTACACTGTGCGTTCCGAAAGAGATTCATGGAATTTAACCATAAGTGGCTCATCTTCTGGTCGGATAGGACGGATGATGACTTCATTACCACTTTTTGCCGTCCATGTCGTGATGTATTGCGTGGGGTATGGGCGGATGGCGGTTTGTGGTAGTTCGCTTTCTAGCTTGGTGGAATCGTGCAGTACAACGCGGGCATCCAAAGCTAATAGGCGATCTGGGGATGCTAGCAGCGGGTTGATGTCCATTTCTGCAATCCAGGGTTGCTCAGCAATAATCTGACTAAAGCGCACCAAGAGCATCTCCAGTTCTTCCAGCTTAACAGATTTACGCCCACGTACACCTTGCAGTGCCTCATAAATTTTGGTCTGCTCCATCATCCGACGCGCCAGAGTTGTCGTCAGCGGGGGCAACCCTAACGCACGATCTTTAAACACTTCCACCAATGAGCCGCCTGTTCCAAATAAGATGACAGGACCAAATTGGGCATCAATACTACTACCAATGATTAATTCATAACCATCAAGTTTAGCCATGGGTTGAATGTTTACACCATCAAAGCCACTGCCCACATTATCCTCAACAGACTGCTTAATACGACGGAAGGCTTCTCTCACAGCATCGGCATCGTTCAGATTTAGAACCACCCCACCGACATCAGTTTTATGGGTGATGGTATAAGAATGGATTTTGGCAACAACAGGATAGCCCATGGCTTCAGCAGCCTGAACAGCCTCATCTTCCGATGTTGCAACCGCACCGGGGATAGTATTCACCCCATATGCCGCAAGAATTTGCTTGGATTCATATTCCGTCAAGATAGTGCGTTTGGCTTTACGCGCTTTGTTGATAATGGACTTCACAAATTCGCGGTCTGGTGTAAAGTCTTCATCAGAGGGCAAAACAGGTGTTTCATATAATAAGCGGAGGTTTTCATTATACCGCCACATGTTATTAAATAGACGCACAGCTGTATCAGGATACGGGAAGGTTGGAATATTAGCACGGTTGAGGATGCGCTCACCAGCTTTGACATCTGCCCCACCCATCCAACTCGCCAAGACCGGCTTGCCGCCTAAATCAGCATATTGTTTTAAGGCTTCTGCGGTTTGGGTTGGGTCAGTCATATCCTGTGGTGTGAGGATGACCAACAAGCCATCACTATTCGGATCACGAGCAGCCGTCTCCAATGCTCGTGCATACCGTTCTGGATCGGCATCACCAAGAATATCAATCGGGTTATTATGGCTCCACGCTGCGGGCAAAAACTCATTGAGTTCTTGCATTGTCTCATCGGAAATTTGTGCGAGCTGCCCCCCGCCAAGGATCAAAGCATCAGTGGCTAACACACCAGGACCACCGGCATTAGTCACAATCGTCAAGCGGTTTCCTTTAGGACGTGGCTGCTTAGCCAGAACCTCCGCCATATAAAACACTTCTGAAATATTATTAACACGAAGCACACCGGAACGGCGGAAAGCTGCATCCAACACCTCATCACTGCCCGTTAATGAGCCAGTATGAGAAGCGGCGGCTTTTGCTGCGGCTTCGGTACGTCCAGCTTTAATGATAATAATCGGCTTGGTACGTGCGACTTCACGAGCAGCGGACATAAAGGCACGGGCATCTCCGATAGTTTCCATATAGATCACGATGCTATGGGTGTTTGGGTCATCTCCCAAATAATAGATTAAATCTCCCCACCCCACATCTAACATAGAGCCAATGGAAATAAAGGCACTAAAGCCAACATTCTCCTCAAAGCTCCAGTCCAATACGGCTGTGCAGATCGCACCGCTCTGGCTAATAAAAGCGACGTTACCAGGGCGTGCCATCGCCCCGGCAAAGGTGGCGTTTAACCCCCGCAGTGGCATCATCACGCCTAGACAGTTAGGACCGATAATGCGCATTTTGCCGCGGGTAATATCCATAATTTGTTGTTCTAATTTGGCACCTTCTGCACCAATTTCTTTAAACCCTGCTGAGATAATCACAGCACCAGGGATACCGGCATCTACACATTCTTGCACAATACCGGGCACAGTTGGGGCTGGGGTGACGATAATCGCCAAGTCCACTTGGTCAGGAATATCGCCAATTGACGGGTAGGATTTGATCCCAAGTACATTAGGACGCTTGGGGTTGACAGGGAAGATCGTCCCGCCGAATGGATTACTGATGAGATTTGTAAGAATCGTCCGTCCAACACTACCAGGCTTTTCTGTCGCGCCGATCACTGCTACATTATTAGGCTTGAGGATATAATCCAGCGCGTGATGCTGCTCTTGGATATTTGTCATGTAAGTTTACTCCACGATAGACTTATCTCACTTATTGTAATGGAGTCCTGGTAGAGAACAAGGCTTTTCGGTTTGCTAAAACTCATATTTTTTAAGTATATTTGTCATAAAAGTTAATGATTGTTTACTGAAGTTTGAGGGCAATGTGATGTTAAAACGAGATATTTTTGAGCAAGAGCATGAAATGTTCCGGGATGCCTTCCGGCGTTTTGTGGAAAAAGAAATTGTTCCATATCATGAGCAATGGGAAAAAGATGGGATTGTCCCCCGTGAATTATGGTTAAAAGCGGGTGAGCATGGCTTTTTAGGGATGAATGTGCCAGAAGAATATGGTGGCGGCGGTGTAACAGATTTTCGTTACAATGCTATCATCTCAGAAGAATTAGTCCGTGTTGGCGCATCTGGACCGGGTTTTTCATTACATAATGACATCACTATCCCGTATATCTTGCACTATGGAACAGAAGAACAAAAACAAAAATACCTGCCCAAAATGGTCACCGGTGAATTAATCACCGCCATTGCCATGACCGAACCCAATACTGGCAGTGATTTAGCTGGTGTCCGCACGACGGCAATTCGTCAAAATGGTCATTTTGTGGTAAATGGACAAAAAACATTTATTACCAATGGTATTTTAAGCGATGTTGTTATTACAGTTGTTAAAACTAAGCCAGAAGAACGCCACAGCGGGATCAGTTTGCTGTTGATTGAGCGTGGCATGGACGGGTTTGAGCGTGGGCGCAACCTGGAAAAAATTGGCATGAAAGCACAAGATACCGCTGAATTATATTTCAACAATGTGCAAGTGCCGGTGGAAAATCTACTTGGTGAAGAAGGGCATGGATTTTATTATCTGATGGAACAACTGCCCCAAGAGCGGCTTAGCATTGCCGTCAGTGCGATGGCAGCGTGTGAAACAGTATTAGATTGGACGGTGCAATATGCCCAGGAGCGAACGGCGTTTGGTCGTCCTATCGGAAAATTCCAACATTCGCGCTTTAAGCTAGCAGAGATGAAAACAGAAATACAGATCGGGCGGGTTTTTGTGGATCGCTGCATTACAGAGTTAAACGCTGGCAACCTCAGCACAGAAACTGCCTCCATGGCAAAGTGGTGGTGTACAGAATTGCAAAAGCGTGTTGTGGATCAGTGCTTGCAGCTGCATGGTGGTTATGGCTATATGATGGAATATCCAATTGCAAAAGCCTATTTAGATACCCGTGTTCAGACGATTTATGGTGGAACAACGGAGATTATGAAAGAAATCATCGGGCGGGCAATGGGATTTTAAAGCCTGTGCGTAAAAATCCCATGGAGATAATTTAAAAAGAGCATACGAGACGGCAATCATTGCGCGTCTCGTTTTCATTTACTGAATTACTGAATTTTATGCAGACATAGGTTGTGTGTTTGAAGTATCGTCCTTGAGTTCACGTTCCAGCTTTTCACTCAGTTCTTGCCGGAATTGCTGGGTGTAAAGTTGATAATAATGCCCCTTATGACGTAGGAGTTCCTGATGGGTGCCCATTTCTGTAATCTGCCCATTTTCAATCACCACAATACGATCAGCCTTCTTGATTGTGCTTAAGCGATGTGCGATAACAAAACTCGTCCGACCTTGCATCAGATTATCCATCCCTTGTTGAATCAGTGCTTCCGTCAGAGTATCCACAGAACTGGTCGCCTCATCCATAATCAGGACTTCAGGATCAGACAAAATGGCACGGGCTAAGCTAATGAGCTGCTTTTGCCCCACAGAGAGCAACACACCACCTTCGCCAACTTGTTCATCATAGTTGTTTTCCAGCTCCATAATAAAATCATGTGCCCCAGCCAATTTAGCCGCTTGGATCACATCCTCATCCGTTGCATCCAAACGTCCATAACGAATGTTTTCTTTGATCGTCCCAGAAAACAAGTGTGGCGTTTGCAAAACCATCCCAATACGTGAATGGATGGCGTGCATTGGCATGGTCGTATAGTCTTGCCCATTGATTTTGATAATGCCGCTGCGGGGTTCATAAAAGCGACAAATCAAATTCACAATCGTGCTTTTGCCATGTCCAGTTGGGCCAACCAGGGCAATCGTCTCCCCAGGGTTAACTTTCAGATTAAAGTTTTGCAACACTGGCTTGTTCTTCTCATAATAGAAGTCCACATTTTCAAACTCAATTGTCCCACGTATCGTTCCCGGGTCTTTTGCCCCTTTACGATCAGTAATTTCCGGTTTGGTGTCCATCAAAGAAAAGACACGTTCCGCAGAAGCAACCGCTTGTTGCATATGAGCATATACCCGTGCTAAGTCTTGAACGGGCCACATCATAAATGTGATATAAGAGACAAAAGCCTGAATGCCCCCAATGGTAATAGAATGCCCAACTTGCAACCCACCATACCAAACCACAATCATCACACCAGCTGCACTAATGATTTGCACAACAGGCAAAAACAAGGCAGAAAGCCATGCAGCACGAAACGATGAGCGATACATACCGCGCGTTAAACCGTCGAATTCTTCTAGGTTCTTTTCTTCTCGACGCAATGCTTTTACGACACGTACACCGGTGATATTCTCATTAAACGCCCCTGTAATTTGTGAGTTAATCTTACGCGATTCACGAAACTCAACCAGAATTTTCTGCTTAAACCAAATCGCCACATAGAGCAATACAGGCAGCATCAGCATGACGATCAACGTCAGTTGCCAGTTGATGGTCGCCATAAAGAACAAGGCGGTGCAGATATTCAACACTGCCCAGGTAATATCTAACATGCCCCATGTCACTAAATCTGCAATGCGCTCTGAATCTGAGGTGACACGGGACATTAACCAACCAACGGGGGTACGGTCAAAATAAGAGAACGATAAGCTTTGCATGTGATTGAACATCTTCTTACGCATGTCATACATCACGCGCTGCCCTAATACCCCGCAGAGGTAGATGAAGATAAACACAAACACCACTAGCAAAAACTGTAAAAAGCCATATTCCACCAGCAGTTGTTCCAAGCGATTCCGGTTATTAGCCAAGATCCCCTCGTCAATCATCCGCATGCTGAGGATATTAAAATAGGCTTCTATAATGGAGACCAAGCCAATTGAAACCAGAAATCCCAAAACCCAATGCCAATATGGACGAACAAGCTGGAGAATACGGAGTAACGTGCCTCCGTTAAACTGTGTTGTAAATTCTTCTTCTTCAAATCTGATGTCATCCGACATGCGATAATTCCTTCTCAAGTTCTTCATCAATACGAGATTGCATCTCAAACGTGCGCCGGTAAATGCCATCCTGCGCCAGCAGTTGTTGATGTGTCCCCATCTGAACAATGCGCCCATGATCCATCACAAGGATCAGATCAGCGTGCATTAAGGTAGTCACCCGATGTGCAATGACAAAGCTGGTTCGGTTTTTCATCAGACGACGCAACGCCTCTCGTATGGCGGCTTCTGTTTCAGTATCAACTGAAGATGTTGCATCATCTAAGATCAAGATGCTGGGGTTCTTTAGCAAGGTGCGCGCCAAGACAATGCGCTGCTTTTGCCCACCGGAAAGCGTTACCCCACGCTCTCCCACTAAGGTTTGATACCCCTCAGGAAATTGCATAATGACATCGTGAACGGCAGCCGCACGCGCAACTTCATATACTTCTTCATCAGTTACATCCCGTGTTACGCCATAAGTGATGTTTTCACGGATTGTGCGTGAAAAAAGAAACGGTTCTTGTTCCACAATACCGATGTTTTTACGCAAGAAACTCTTAGGAAAGTCGCGTAATTCCACACCGTCAATGGTGATGCTACCGCTGGTATATTCATAAAAGCGCGGCAATAAGTTCACAAGAGACGTTTTACCCGACCCAGTCGCCCCCAATAACGCCACAACTTGCCCAGCTTTCACATCAAAGGTGATGTTCTTTAACACGAGTTCGTTTTCCACATAAGCAAAATTGACATCTTTAAATACGATATCGCCACGAATATGTTCAACAGGTGCCGGTTTTTGCTCATCCAACGGTTCTTGTATTTGCTGGATAATATCACTCACACGTGCATAAGACCCTAAACCACGGGCAGCATCGACAATCAACCGCCCTAATTGACGCATTGGATTAATAATGGCAGTAACCATGCCAGCATAGGCGATAAAATCCCCAACGGTAATCTGACCATCTAAAGCCATGAAGCCGGCAAATAGAAAGCTCAAAACCATTTGCGCCCCAGTCAGTAAATCTGTGATGGGCCAATAAACCGCATTCAACACTAAAAGTTCTTTACCACGCAGGAATTTCTGCCAGTTTACTTGTTCAAACTTATCTGCTTCATATTGTTGACGTGCAAACGCCTTTACTACACGTACCCCACTTAAGTTTTCCTGTAATGCGGTGGAAAGCCGAGCATCCTGCTCTTGAAATTCCTCATATTTATTGCCAATTCGATGGAAAAAATAGAGCGATACAACAATCAAAACAGGAATGACCAAAACGGAAAGCAGTGCAAGTGTGGCATTCAAATATACAATCGCCGCCATATTGATTGAAAACATAATAAGAATGCGCCCAATGCCAACGCCTTGCTCAACATAAAAGCGGCGGATCGCATCGACATCAGATGTGACACGTTGGAGCAACTCGCCTGTTTGCATCCGGTCGTGATACGTGAATGTTAGGCGTTGAATGTGGTCAAACAAATAATTTTTGAGTCGCCACGCCACACTTTCCGCGGTATGACTTGCCCAACGCCCACTTAAGTAACTAAAAGCCCCTTGGAATACTGCCAAAACTAAAAATCCCAAAGCAACCCAGGGTAAAAGCTCAGGAACAGCAGAGTGTATCACTTCTACATGCGGCAAATTTAAGTGAGTCAATGCTGTAAAATCTGGCAACTGAGGTACTGGAGAAAGCAAGTCGTCCACCAGCCAGCCAATCAATAATAAACTCAGCGTCCGCGCTAATGTCGCAATGGTTAAACTAGCGATTGCACCAATGTAATATAAACGGAAGCCCGTCATCATCCGATAAAGCCCCAATAGGCGGTTGTCGGATACAGTTTGTTTCATATCAAATGTTGTCGTCAACGTCATTACCTCCAAATCCGACAAGGCGACTGGCTCATCATATCACGATTCAAAACATATTGTAAAGGTTTTTTAGGGGTCAAAATGGTTTTTTTGAACTTTTTAATTAAATTTTATTAAATGATTCACAAAATATTTTAGAACACAGTTTCTATTTTGTCAAAACTCTAATGAAAATTGGCTATAAAACCATGTTAAAATAAAAGAAAGGCTTTGTGTCATGATACAGTACATTCAAAAATCATCTGATACATTCTCAATACCACAAACAGATTTATTTGCACCTTGTCCACTTCATATCACGGTTGATTTCGCTGCAAGTGAATGCCTTAGTCTTTTAGAGCCTTCGCCTTTTTGTTTTGATTTCACCAAACCCTACCACATCATGCACACTACTCTATTGCCAGATGGTGATACTTATCATGTCCAACTCTATGAGTATCACAAGTTCACCCCACCCCTCTTAGCAGACATCACCATCGCCCCTGTGGATCACCATCATGCATTGATACAGGGCGAAGTACATGTGCTGCTTAATCAACACTATGTTATGTGGGTTATAGCGGCTGTGATGACAATGATCTTCAGTTTGTTATTTGTGTTAAATGGATATTTTGGGGTTGGTTTAGGGATCATTTTGGTAGTTCTTGTATGGCTTAGCGGCAATATTTGGACAACAATCCGACAACAACGTGGGTTAATTAATCAGATTAAAACATTGTTTGAGGTGTAAATAAAAAAGGGCGTTGCCGCCCTAATGTTCAAAAGTCATCTAAAGCGATGCCCATGGCTTAGTCAAGAGCGTCTGCTTTTTCGGTGATGGTATCAATTGGTTTGCCAGGCTTCCATGCCCAAGCAAAAACTGGATTCATACGTGACTGTAAATGATCCAAAAAGCTGACCAGTAAAAAGCCACCAACCAACACTACAACTACCGTGACCCATTGGCTTGTGTTCAATGCACCGGTATCGTTAATCACCTCAACGCCTTTGACTGCTTCAGTCCAAATCAAGCGTAAAGACCCTAACATAAAGCCAACTAATGCAGCAATCGTGAGGTTTTCATGATGCTTCAGTAACCAGCTCAAAATACGCGAGAAGGCAATAATGCCAATCACCGCGCCTAACCCCACTGCCCCAATACTAATCAAATCTAATGTTTTGACCGCACCCAGCACAACGGCATATTGCCCTAAGATCAGCAAAATAAATGAGCCGGAAATACCCGGTAAGATCATGGCGCAAATGGCAATCATCCCACTAAAGAACAAAACAAGCGGACTAGATGGCTCATAGATCGTTTCTGCCAATTCATCCTCTAATGCGCTGTAATCATCATCCGTCTGTACGAGGGTAATGAGTTCATCGACTGTTGCCTCGGCATTAGGGTAGTTTTCCGCTTGTAGTTCAGCAATTAGTCTTGCACGCGGTTCAGTGACATCGGCTTCATCGTGTACCGCTTGCACCACAGCTTCAACTGGTGCGAGTTGCCCTTCAATACCCACCAAAAAGAAGGCAAATAACGCCGCAATGACCAATCCCACCATCGCCCGGACATCCCATTTAACTTTGTAACCAATTGCTAAAATAGATGCAAGAATTAACCCGGCAAAGAATGCAAAAATAAACGTGGGTTGATTTTCCAACAAGTCATGTAGCAGACTTGCCAACAATAAGACCGCACTGAGTATGCCTAACCCCAATGCAATCAAAAAACGGAAAGGAATGTGGTCAATAATTCCTTTAATATCAAAGCGCAACGCCATTTTGATCACATTTGTATCAACCGATTTGATAGCGTTAATCAATGTTTCATATACCCCCAAGATAAACGCCATCGTCCCGCCAGAAACACCCGGCACAATATCGGCTGACCCCATGGCAAAACCTGTAAAATATAGACGTAAATAGTCTAGCAGCGTCTTTGGCTGAGAAAGGTCTGCTTGGATATGTTCTTTTTTATCACTCATGGTTACTTATCCTTTTAACAAAACGTTGGAATCATGCCTGACAAATTCATAAGCGTCAATGCCAACGTGGTACAATCACAGTGGAAACGGAGATGAGGATGTTATGCCACGGATTAAAACAGCACACGGAGAGATTTATTTTACGGATCATCGCAAATCCGAACGAATACCGGTTATTTTTGTCCATGGGGCTGGTGGCTCTCATCTGGATTGGGGTGCAAGTTTGCGTCGCTTGCCGGAAGCAAACGCCATCGCGCTTGATCTACCAGGGCATGGCAAAAGCCCCGCTCCAGGTCGGTCATCTATCCCAGATTACGCTGCTGATGTTATCGGACTGATCGATACGTTAAACGTTCCACAGGCAATCATCGCTGGGCACAGTATGGGGGGTGCAATTGCGCAAACTATTGCATTAACCTATCCGCAGCGTGTTCATGGTCTCATTCTTATAGGGACAGCCGGTAAACTAGTCGTTAATCCATACATCATTGAAAAATCACAATCAGATCAGGATGAGCTTGCTCAAACATTGGTTAAATGGATGTGGGGAAAAAACGCAACAGACGATATGCGGTTATTTTCTTATCAGCAATTAATGCGCGTTTCGCCGCAGGTTTTACATGGTGATTACATCGCGTGTAATCATTTTGACATTCGTGATAAGCTCTCTGATATTCATATGCCAACATTGGTTATTGGTGGTTCAGCAGATAAAATGACACCAATCAAGTTCAGTGAATATCTAGCTGAGCATATTCCACAAGCGCAGTTGGTCGTTATCCCTGATGGTGGTCATATGATGATGTTAGAGCAACCAGAGATTGTCACACAGGCAGTAAAAGATTGGCTTTGTCATGCAGCGACTTAACACACTTTGGCAGTTGGTTAACGTTGCAACAACAATCAAAGACCTGGCACAGCATAAACGAACATATCAATTTGTAGTCAATGATCCAATTACATTTTACCTGCAAACGCATGAAGCAGATGTCCACCTTTCTAGGTGGGAAAAACGCCAAGTAGAGATGACCGTCACATTGCAAGCCTCATTTGGCTGGCGTGTTGCTACAGATCAAGATGAAGCAGGTGTATATGTTGCAGCAAAACGGCGCGCAGTTGTGGGGCGGGTATCTGGCGCGTTGTTTGAAATCTTTGTCCCGTATGACACCTATATCATCGTTCGTCTACAAAACTGCAATCTAAAACTGAACGGAATCGGTGGAGAATTTCATTTTAACCCAGCAGATGAGCGTCTTTTATTAAGCGATGGCAAAGAATAGTTGCATTTTTATGTTAGGTATGGTAATTTTTATTGCATGGACAGACTAAATGTAATCTCATGTATGTGTATGATGTGTGATTCGCAAGCCCCACCGGGATGCTTGGTTCTGTCTGCCTGCCTATAAGTAGGATAATCTTGTTAGACCACGCCAGCCATCCCAGGTTGGCGTTTTTTATTTACGATGATTGATTAAGGAGAGAAAGCATGTCAGATATTCAAGAACGAGGTTATGCTAAGCCGGATGTTTTGGTTTCTACCGAATGGCTAGCGGAACATCTCGATGATCCTAACATTCGGATTATTGAATCCAATGAAGACCCATTACTTTATCCTTCTGGACATATTCCGGGGGCGGTTCAGGTTGATTGGACAACAGACCTTAATGATCCTGTCATCCGCGATTATTTAGATAAAACCGGCTTTGAAAAATTAGCCTCACGGATTGGCATCACACCAGAGACCACGTTAATTTTTTATGGGGATAAAAACAATTGGTGGGCAACTTATGCCTTTTGGGTATTTCAATTATTTGGGCATACCAATGCCAAAATTTTAGACGGGGGACGCTTAAAGTGGGAGAAAGAGGGTCGTCCATTAGTCCGAGAGGTGCCACAATATCCATCTACAAACTACACCGCCCCTGAACGTGATGACAGCCGTATCCGTGCCTTCCGAGATGAAGTTTTAGCCCACATCCAAGCAAAAAAGCCGCTGGTTGATGTGCGTAGTCCACAAGAGTTTACTGGGGAATTACTTCATATGCCGAACTATCCACAAGAAGGCACCCTACGTGGGGGGCATATCCCTGGGGCTATTAACGTGCCCTGGAGCCGTGCCGCCAACCCAGAAGATGGCACATT
>RFHA01000156.1 GCA_003696565.1 Chloroflexota bacterium | reverse complement strand
TCAACGTGTGCAAGGATTCAGCATAATTCGGTATAATTACTATATGCCGCACCTGCTCCCACACTAATGACTGATCTGTGCAATCCACCAAATACCGCGCATACCAATCTGTCCGCACATCCTGACCAATCCGCCGCAAGCCATATAAATATGCCAGAGATGCAATAATAAACCGCAGTGCGGAATAAACCGCCACGCCCGCCCCCAGCATGAGCATAAACTCCGGCATCATCACCGATCCCATAAGCCCCCCTATCAGCGCAGCAAGTGCCAACATAGCCGGAAAGGAATCCAAAAAGCGATTTAAAGAGAGCGATGATACAGCACTAGCTTGTAGTCGTGATTGCATGACAACTCCTGATAATATACAAGCATTATTGGCACAACAATGCTATGATTGAGTTAAGATTGCATAGCAAAGCTCTAAGGAATTGGTTAAACAATGTGCGCCAAAATACTGATTGTAGAAGACGACTTACAAATGGCAAGAATTTTACAAATCAACCTAGAGGACACCGGACACGAAGTGACCCTCGCGGCTGATGGTGCAACGGGCTTAAGTCAATTTGATGCCATAGCACCTGACCTCGTCATGTTAGATGTTGAACTGCCTAAATTAGACGGAATGGCTGTTTGCGCTCATATTCGTGAGAAGTCAAACGTGCCAATTTTAATGATGAGTGCCCATGCTATCACAGAAGAGGAAATTGCACAGGGGTTGAACATCGGGGCTGATGAGTATATGGTCAAACCTTTGGGGGATATTGAGCTAGAAGCTCGTATCAATGCTTTGCTTCGCCGTGCTAAAATGGAAAATCGCCAGCCCATGAAATATGAGGACGACTATCTTTCTGTTGATATTGCCTCTCGGC
Source organism: Chloroflexota bacterium (assembly GCA_003696565.1). Lineage (GTDB taxonomy): Bacteria > Chloroflexota > Anaerolineae > Aggregatilineales > Phototrophicaceae > DAOTWY01. The sequence goes on along the minus strand of RFHA01000156.1, from coordinate 5,095 downwards.
GTGTTTATATCAAAGGGCGCGAGATTCGCCTAACCCCGACTGAATTTAATTTACTCGCCTTGTTCATCCGTAATGACCGGCAAGTTCTGACATTTCAAGAAATTTTAGAGCAGGTTTGGGGACCAGAATATCAAACCGAGCATCACTATCCACGCATTTATGTCTCTCACCTCAGGCGGAAAATTGAGCCGGATTATAAAAACCCGACTTATATTCATAACGAATATGGTGTCGGGTATCGGTTCATCTCTCAACAATAAGGGGGCATTTTCGCCCCCATAAAAATCTTACTCTCCTCGCACAAAAATTTCCAAACGAGGATCAAGCATCACCACACCATCGGGGGCACCGTTTTCAATCATTGGAACATCCAAAAAACCTAACTGGAACTGGATATAACGCAAATCCCCTGCATAGGAAGCCTGAACTATCCGTGTAATATCAACTGGTCTACATGAATCCAGTTCATCTACTATTGCTGAAGATTGGCGGAATGCCAATTGTAACTGATCCACCTCTGCAAAACGTCCAATCACCCAAACCGTTAAACGCCCAAACTGGGTAAACACCTGATTATTGGTCAAATAACATAACCCAAGGTTTAACTGTGCATAATCAATTGTTTGGTCTGCTGGCAGTTCTGGCAACTGATACGTTAGGATTGATCCCATGCGCCTTTCCTGCCCATCAAATACCCAATCCCCTACCATATAGCCTTTCAGTGTATCACCATCATCCGATAACCCCGATGAGAAAAGTGGATGTAACAAACCATAGATCGGCGGGTTATCCACTGCTGCTTCCTGCAATGTCAGCGACAAACTAAACTCACCATAATTCTGTCTTTCAATATCAACTAGTATCGAATAAAATCCGTCATCCGGCAGTATATAATCGTTGATCCTCGAATTAAATACGTTTTGTTGGTCAAACAGATTATCATAATTACGGATTAACTCATGCCCATAGGAGTCTTGCAGGCTCAGCATCAAATCCATATCCGGTGATAACCCCTCAACGTTTACAGTGATGCGATCCCCACGCCGCCCTTCAAACGTATATACTTGAGTAGTCACTGTTGAAGTAATCTCCCCTAGTGTAAGGCTGTCATAGCGGATTGGTATCGCTAGAATTGCAGCTTGAGTTATACCATCTGTTTCGCGCAGTCCTAAGCGGAAAGTGCCGGTTGACGTACCCCAAGCCAGGTTATAGCGTGACGCAACGATCTGATAAACGCCGTCCTGCTGTAACTGAATATTATCCAAACCGGCATTTAAGTTTTGGTAATCGTCATTCCGGGCGATCTCTTGTCCATTAGGTGCTACCAAAATTAAATATGGATCGAGATTACCACTAACCGTTTCCATCAAAACACTTATCACCTGACCACGTCGCCCTTCAAAGAAATAAACCTGAGCAAAGTTTTCCTGGGTGATCTCCCCTTGTATCGGCTGCCCAAAGGTCAACACAGACCCAGCTGGTGGATTAACAATATTCGGATCAACTTGCCCTACCAGTACAACCGCTAGCTCAAAATCCCCTTCACTCGTACCACCAACCAGCGCATAACGAGTCGCTATGATGGTATAAACACCGTCACTTGGCAGAGTAAAGTTATTAATAAAGGCATTCTGTCCTCTACCAGGAGCATCATCGTTGCGGATAAGTTCTTCCCCATTTGGTGACAGCAAAATCACGAGAGGGTCTAATGTTCCGCTGATCGCATCTAAACGGATATTAATAGTATCCCCGGCGTTACCATAAAACGTATAGCGATGTTCAGGTTGTGCGTTGGTAATTCGGGCGGTCGCTGTTTCCCCCATCACAAGACGCGCTGTAGCGTCTGTATCATTCATCAGTGTCAGCGTGAACGCTCCAGTCGTCACACCAGATTCTTGTTGATAGCGTGTTGCAACCAAGGTATATCTGCCAGTCTGTGGTAATTCATAGGCTTCAATTGTTGCATTCAAGTCATCCTCATGACGATCATCATTAAAAGCCACTGTCTCCCCATCCGGCGAAATTAATATCAGATAAGGATCAAGGTCTGCATTCGGGTCAGTCTTGGTCATTTCAATTGTGACCACATCACCAATATCCCCATCAAAATAAAACATCATACTGCTGGATTCATCATCAATAAACCCATCTATTGTATCGCCATAGTGAATAGCGGTCGGTGGTGGTGCTGTATTGGTTGGTGTTAAAGATGGTGTAATTGTTGGGGTAGATGTTTCCGTTACGGTCGGTGTATCAGTGGCAACAGGGGTCTCCGTTACAGGTTGGGTATTGGTCGGTGTTAAGGTTGAAGTTGGTGTATGTGATGGTAATGGTGTGCGCGTGATGCGGGTTGGCACAACCGCACCTTGTAGCGTTGGCGGTAATTCTGGTGGGGCATCTCCACCACAGGCGGTTAAGCCCCCTATTAAAATCAGAACACACCACATCAAAAGACGGCAACGGATCACGATTATTTCTCCTGAAATTGAAATCTTGATTATAAGTGTAATCAGATTTCAACATCTTGCCGAATCGATTGCCCGCCTTTGGTGCCTTTTAACCCTCGCATCGCTGTCAGTTCAATCAAACTCGTTTGATAATTATAGGTATTGCGGCGTTTATCAGCATAGGCATCCTGAGCGAGTTTGACCAGACGATCTACCACATCCGATTGAGACATGCCCATCTCATGCCAAAGATAAAACGCCAATGACCCTGGCATGGTGTTGATTTCATTCAAATACACTTTTTCCGCTTCTTCATCTACCATGAAATCAATGCGTGCCGTACCGCGCCCGTCAATCGCCTTAAAAGCCTGGATCGCTAAATCTTGAACCCGCTTGGTCATTGTGGCATCCAAAGCCGCAGGGATCACACGCTCCGCGCTTTTCATCCCTCCCCCGCCACGCATGTATTTTTCCTCATAGGTCAGGAATTCTTCCCAAGAGACTGGTTGTTCCAAAACAGAGGCTTCAATTTGGTTGCCGTATCCCATCACTGCACAGTTGATTTCTACCGCGCCCACAATACCTTGCTCCACAATCACCCGTCGGTCAAAACTGGCGGCAATATCAATCGACATGCTGAGCATGTCATCATCCTGCACCCGACTTACCCCAATACTAGACCCTAATGTTGCCGGTTTAACAAAAATCGGATAAGTCAGCATTGCCTTAATGCGCGCTAAAATCGCCTCTCGCTCGGTTAGCCAATCTTCACGGGTGAAGATCACACCATCGATGACAGGGATACCGTGCTGCTTTAAGACTGTTTTGGTCATCGCTTTATCGTTAGCAATTGCAGATGACAACACACCACAACCGACATATGGAATATCCGCCAGTTCAATTAACCCCTGCAGTGTACCATCTTCCCCATGTGAACCATGAATTGCCGGGAAAATCACATCAACCCGCTTGATTTCGTTTTTCTGTAGCCGTCCAACAATCGGATTAATAATCAAGCCATGATGCTGCACACTTGGGGAAAGGATGGCACTAACCACCCCCTTATGGCTGATCACTTCATCCTGATAGTTTTTAAGATCAAGCAATGGCTCACCAGTAAACCATTTGCCGTCCCGTGTAATATAGACCGGAATGACCTCATAACGTTCGCGGTCAAACGCCTGCATGATCTGGTTGCCAGTTACAACAGATACGTCATGCTCAACGCTACGCCCACCAAAAATTACTGCTACTACGGTTTTTCGCTTTGTACTCACGGCAATCTTTCCTGCCTGCTGATAACAAATTTGCGTTACTATGCAAGTAAAACCGTTACTTGTCAATGATGAGGCATGCTCATCCTATGCTTAATTTTATCTAATGTGAATTTTAGCCATTTTGTACCACACTTGATACAATTGTATGCGTGCGTATCCTTAACAACCCTCAGGAGGAGGAATGATGCGTAAAATAGTTTTATTGATTAGTGTTTTGTTTATCGGCGTGATGATAGCCATCCCAGCTATCACCCAAGAGGACACGGAAACCACTCTTGTCCGTGTTGCACACTTCTCTCCAGATACCCCAGCAGTTGATATTTATGTCAACGGCGAAGTCGCCATCAGTAACTTAGAATATCCTGAAGTCACTGACTGGGTAGAGCTTGCTGCCGGCACAGTGAATATTGCTGTCGCACCGGCTGGCACCTCAATTGATGATGCCGCGATTGGTCCAGCAGATTTCACACTGCCAGCCAACAGCCGCATCACCATTAGCGCAGTTGGTTCCTTAGAGGCAGGAACACTTGCGCCCAATGTCTTTTTAGAGGATTTCTCCGCTGTTGGTGCAGATGAAGCCTATGTGACCGTTTATCATGCCATCGAAGGCGCGCCATCTGTTCAGGTTATCAACGTTGATGATGGTACCGTTTTGGTGGATAGTCTGGGTTTCCCCGGCACATTTGACGGCAACGATGGCGCATTCTCATTCGTTGTGCCCGCAGGTACTTATAATCTAGCTGTCGCTTTAGATGCTGACCCAACAGCCGTTTTGCTTGATTTAAGCAACACAACCCTCCAAGGCAACAACGCTTATCTTGTCAGCGCAGTCGGAACCCCAACAGAACCAGCCGTTAGCCTCACCGTGACCGATCTATTTTTAGATAGTTTGGCACGTCCATCTGGCACAATTGGCAGCATCCTATTAAGTAATCCGAACTTCAGCACACTCGTCGCCCTGGCGACTGCTGACGGCGTTAGCCTGGATATTGCCGGCTCACTACTTGATGCAGATGCCAACCTGACTGTATTCGCACCCACCAATGCCGCCTTTGATAACCTGCTAGCAAGCTTAGAAACAGATGCCGCTACACTCTTACAATATCCTGATCTGATTGAAACAATCCTGCTGTATCATGTGGTAGATGGTGCAGTTGACTCTGAAACAGTGGCAACACTAAATGGTGAAAGCGTGCCTACCTTGCTAGATGGTGAAAGTATTGAGGTTCAAGTTTCTGCTTCCGGCGTTAAGTTAGATTTCTTCGCTAACGTCATCGTACCAGATGTTATGGCAGATAACGGTGTGATCCACGTTATTGATGAAGTCTTGTTGCCACAAACGGCTATCTCACGCTGGCACGAAATCAGCCG
>RFHA01000155.1 GCA_003696565.1 Chloroflexota bacterium | reverse complement strand
CCGTCAGCCACGCTACAATTTCTCCAGTATCAACCATTTACCATTCACCATTATCATTGAAAATTGTAACGATTCAGGCACGGTGATTATTAACCGCAAGGAATGCCAGGAACGCCAAGAAAACAAAGAAAACGTTTGATTCTTTGCGCCCTTTGCGTGCTTCGCGGTTTAATTTTGACAGGCCCTGTACAGTTGCAAAAATTTACCATTCAAACCAGGTGTACTTGTGAAAAACATTCTTGTCACAGGTGACGCGGGGACATTGGCACGGTAAGCAGGCGACGCGCAACACTTGGTATGAACCGTTAGAGGAGCAGGAGGCAGTGGATATGGCCGTAGTCTACACCCTCAATCGCCCCGACCTCTTCCTCAACACTATTGGCGCCCCCGACCTGCTGCCCAAAACGCTCGACGCCGCCAGCCACTTCCGACCGCAGCCGCAAGCGGAGCTAGATGCCAAAATGGCGGCTCTGCTGACGACGCCGATGTTTGAGTAGTGGATGATGGGGGTTGGTGAGGGGAAACGGCCGTTGCTCACCTAATTTAACTCCATTACCTTATGGCATAATCCAGTTCATCCAAAATGGCAAAAATGGGCTGAGAGTCAGCCATGACAAATGCCGAAGCCAGCCATTGGTCATTCTCGCCAGCAAACACGAAATGGTTGTTACTGTGACGACCGTCTACGGGAATCAGCAAATGGTTGATTGTGTTGCTCAAACCGAGAACAGGCCCAATGTCAGATGCAAAGAACAGTTCAACCACAAACTCTTTCGTGCGATAATCCTCCACCGTTGCAGGTGACAAACCAACAGACACCCGTCCGCGAAAGTGCCCTAACGCTTCATTGAGCGCGACATTCACGTTCCAAAATTCATCCTGGTCGGGTGTTAGTTCTGTGGTTGTCCCGTAATGATGAATGACAATTCTGTCTGGCACATATATTCGCTCTGGCGTAGCGAGGAACCATATCGGGTTCCCGGTAATGAACACAAAATACGACCAAATTGCAAAAAGAATTGCAACCACTGCTACCAAAAAAGGGAAAATCAATCGGGGTTTTCTTTGTTCAGGCACGTTTGCTTTTACCTTGTAAATAACACATATGGTAGCAAGTTCATAATCATGTTGCCTGCTACCATATGTGTCGAATGATACACGCCCAATCTGATAACTGCACACAGACTAACAAAATCCCCCCCCCTGCAAAGTGTCAAATGTCACAAATGATAAATGACACTTGTCCCACTGGGTCACGGTTTTTCACGGCTGTTGCCCGGTATCCTTGTTATGCTATTTGTGAGAGTGTGAGGATAGGGTAGGGAAGCGCAAACGACCGTTCTCCATTAAAACTTCACAATTATGTAATGATCAAAGGTTAGTCAAAATGACAGGACACGGACGAGCGCGGAAAAACGCGGAATAAAACGGCTCAAATCCGCGTTTATCTGCGTTAATCAGCGTCCTATAAAATTCCTACTAACATGTGATCATTACAAAAACTTCACAATTAGCACGGAGTTGTCATGAGCTAACGCACACCAAAAGCGATGAAAATGGTTCGTAGTAGCGGCTTCAGGTCTGCCAGCAGGGATGCTGGCGCTACAAACCTATTTTCAGGAGAGATAAAACATGAAACTACTACTAACTGGCTTCGAGCCATTTGGCGACAGCGACATCAACCCATCGGCGCAAATTGTGGCGCGGTTGGGTCGTGAGGGGATTGCGGGGGTGGAGTTGGTAACGGCCGTACTCCCCGTAGACCGCCATCGCGGCCCAACCCAGCTCATCCAGGCCGTGCAAGACCATGCACCCGGTGCGGTGCTATGCTTGGGGCTGGCAGACAATCGCCCCACCATTGCCATCGAGCGCGTCGCCATCAACCTGCTTGATTTTGGCATCACCGACAACGACGGCAACCAGATTGTCGATGAACCGATTGTAGCCGATGGCCCGGCGGCCTACTTTACGACGCTGCCCACGCGAGCGATGCACGATGCCGCGTTAGCCGCAGGCGTTCCCATTCAACTCTCGTTAAGCGCGGGTGCGTTCCTCTGCAATCAGGTTACCTTTGCCCTGCTGCATCATCTGGCGACGGCGTCGCTGGCAATTCCGGCGTGCTTTGTGCATGTGCCTTACCTGCCAGAGCAGGTGGCTGGCAAGAAGTCGTCCCTGCCGTCGATGAGTTTGGCGACGATATGTGTGGGGATTACGGCCGTTATCCAGGCAATTAACAATTGATAATTCCACCCATCTCCCCGCTGGCTGAAACCCACCAGCCACGCTACAATTTCCTCCCGACAATACAGGTGCGACGCACTTCCAAAAGTGAGTCGCACCTTTGACAATTGACCATTCAAACGAGGTGTATTTGTGAAAAACATTCTTGTCACAGGTGGCGCGGGGTTTATTGGCGCCAACTTTGTCCTTTATATGCTGGAAACGCACGATGATTACAACATCATTGTTT
>RFHA01000154.1 GCA_003696565.1 Chloroflexota bacterium | reverse complement strand
TTTCATGATTAAGAATGGAATCTGGACACTACCACCACACACACATCTGACACGAGGCAAGCGAAAGTTTATCACACCGAATTGCGTCACCACTTGGCGCGCTCGATACCCATTCCTCAGAAATTGACATGCTTTCTGGCTACCACATTTCTGACAATAGGCTTGGCTTCGACGCTTCACTCCTTGACGACGCTCATACCAATGGCGATACAGCCATGCATTGACCTCCTGATCTAATTGCTCTTCAATCTTTCTTGACACTTCTTGCGCTAGCTCTTGATGTAATTCTCTAAAAAACGATTGGATTCCTGCTCCAATCTCAGGTATCTTGTAGATCATGATGAGTTCCCAATTTTTGCTTGTTTTTGTAACTTAACTTTAATTGGTTTACTCGTCTTTTTCTATTTATACCGAAATTGATACACTACCTATTACCATTACCATATTTACGGTACAACGTGGATGGTTGTGCTATACTAAACAGTAAACCATTTTATAATTAACAGTCTCAAGGTTTTAAAGAGGTTCAATCTGCTTAAACGGTGCTGATAGTATGTCACTAAAGAAATGTGCATTCCCTACCATCATTGACTCATCGGAACGCAACATTGCCAATGATTTTCTACAACCAGCGTTAGCAACCGCAATTCGTTATGATCGTGGTGTTGGCTTTTTCAGTGCGGGTTGGTTGAGCATGATTGTTGATGGAATGCTTCGATTCGCAGAGAACAATGGGCGTGCCCGCATCATCACCAGCCCAATCCTCACTGAGGCTGACTGGAAAGCTATGCAGACGGGTGTGGAAGCTCGTACTAACGACATCCTGCGCGAATCTTTGGAAAGCTCAATCACTGATCTGCGCTCGGCTCTTTCGCAGAATGTCTTAACCGCGTTATCGTGGCTAGTGGCTGACGATGTGCTGACATTCAAGCTGGCAGTCCCTGTCAACAAGCTATCCGGTGAGTTTCACGCCAAGTTCGGTATTTTCACCGACAAGGATGGCAATCAAGTTAGTTTTGAAGGCTCGAATAACGAGACAATCAACGGCATTGTCAACAACTATGAGTCGTTCAAGATATTCAGTTCGTGGGTGCCAGAATTTGCTCCGATTGTGAAAGCAGACATACAGCGGTTTGAGCGTCTTTGGAACAACGAAGATAGCAACCTGAGAGTCTACAATCTCCCTGAAGCTGCCCGTCAGGCGATTATCAAACTGCGGCAAGACTTAGAACGCCCCTATGAAATTCCAGAACGTTTGCGTCCGACCGAACTAGAGACCAAATCGCCCTCCTTATGGAAACATCAGGAAGACGCTATAGCCGCCTGGGAAGAAAATGGTCGGATCGGTATATTAAGCATGGCAACTGGTAGTGGGAAAACGCGAACTGCTCTGGCTGCTGCTGAGCGATGCCCAGAGTTGTCTTTGCTCATCATCGCCGTTCCCAAGAGCAATCTGGTAACCCAATGGGCAGGTGAGTTATCTAAGCACACACGCTTTCCATCACCAGTACTCGTATTTGATGCCTCAACTCAATGGCAGGACAAGCTGTTTGACCGGATAAGGGCAGGGCATCGCCAGCAATGGTCATCTCCTCTTGTGATTATCGGCAATCTAGATTCCCTATCGGGCAACCGATTCCAGACCTTGATTAATGACGCAGGCATACCTGAAAATACGCTGCTGATTGTTGATGAAGTTCACAATGCAGGTGCTCCGATCTATCGAAAAGTTCTGGATAGCCGTTATAGATGGAGAATGGGATTGTCTGCAACACCAGTTCGACATTTCGATGAGATCGGCACCTCAGTTATTCACTCGTATTTTCAAGAAACGGTCTTTGTGTACTCTATGCGAGATGCGCTGACCGATGGCTATCTCACACCCTACGACTATCACGTCTACGCAGCAGAACTGACTGAAGACGAGTATGACGAGTATCTGCGCTTGACCCAGCGCATTATCATGTTACGCCAGCGGTCTGATAACCAGGTCACCTATCAATCGCAAAATCGATTAGATGGTGACCACAAAGATATTGAAATGTTGCTGATGCAGCGTGCACGTATCCTTAAGAAAACCGCCTCAAAAAAGTTGGCTGTTGCTCAAATCATCGATGACTTTAATCTGACACGATCGTTGATTTACTGTGCCGACACAGAGCAGCTTGAGGACATCCGACAGGTTATCCGGCAACGCCAATTACCACACACTATATACATTGGCAGCACCCCCCAGGAAGAACGTGAGTCCGCATTGGATGCCCTTAGTAGAGGGAATATTCCGATACTGCTGGCGATTGACTGCCTGGATGAAGGTGTTGATGTGCCTGCTTTCCGAGAGGCTGTAATTATCGCCAGTTCAACCAACAAGCGCCAGTTCATTCAGCGACGTGGGCGTGTGTTGCGTCGATCACCTGAGAAAAGTCGTGCTATCCTGATTGATGTGATTGCCATTCCGCCACTATCTGCGGGCAGCGATGGAAAGAAGCTATTGAGTAATGAACTCGCACGTGCCAAAGAGATGGCAGAATTGGCGGAAAACCGCCATGAAGCTTTGATGCAAGTCCAACGTTATACCGAACCTTTCGGAGTGATGCTTTCTGAACTACTTTCTGGAGAAACCGATGAATAATGACTACCAAACCGCCGAAGAAGAGTATTCCCTCATTCTTGAAGAAGTAGCCAAAGAGTTTCAAGTTGATACTCGACTACTTCATAGCTTGATCGAATATGAGCAAAGCAAGGTTCATCTGCTAAAAAGGCGAGGGGCGAAAAATGATCTTCGCCAAATCATCGAGCGGTGGATTGAGGAGCAAACATCATGACTTTTCAGTTCCGTAAATTAACCTTGAAAAACTGGCTGGTGTACGGTGACAGGGAAACAGTCATTGACTTTACACAGTTCAACTCAGGTAGAAACTTGGTCGTCTTTCACGGTCAGAACGGCTTTGGTAAGACTTCACTACTTCGCGCTCTGTGGTTTCTTTTCTCCGATGACTACAAAGACGATGCCCTAGTTGAAATGTGGAACGAAAAAGAACGAGCATCGGGCGAAGGTGAACTCGAAGTCGCTCTCGAGTTTCTCTACCGCGATAAGGTTTGGGTGCTATCTAAAGGTGCTTATTTTGAACTACGGGGTAGTCGAATTGCGGTAAATCCGTTTACAAAGCTATGGATCGATGGTTGTGAGATACGTGACCAGATTGATGATCAGATTAGTCGGGTGATTCCCAAGGAATGTCTCCAATTCGTTTTCTTTGATGGTGCGGAAATTACGCGATATGCCCAGACACAATACGAAGATGGTGTGAAGGAAGCTATTGAGCTAATGCTTGGTATTCCTGCTGTACGTAACCTCCGTCATGATCTTGGACGTATCATTAGTGAGCTTCAAGAGGAACAGCAAGAGATTCTCCTTGCCGAGCAACAGAATAACGAACTGGCTGCCGAGGTCGAACGTTTGGAGGAGATGAAAGTCTCTTACGAGGAACGCCTGAAAGACCTCACAAAGAAGCAGGATAGCATTCAGGCGGCTCAGGAAAAACTCGAAAAAGAAGCTGCTCAACTCGAAGCAATCCAAGCTGAACAGGAAGCACTACGCGAGAAACAAAGTCGAAGAGCAAATCTTGAAGAACGACGGGATGAACTCGATGCACAGATAGATGACCTAATCCAATCAGCTCCGGTCCGCATGCTTATGCGTCCGCTAGAGCATGTTATTGAAGAAGCGATCGCGCAACAAGAGGCATCGTCTCGACTTGAGAAGTATCGCCTGCGTAAAAAGCTCATTGAGGAATTGCTGGAAGAAGCTGATTGTATCTGTGGACGCCCGATTGATGAGCATATTGATACGCATTTCGGCAACGAAATAAAACGCCTTGATTCGATTATCGACAGCCAAAACGCAAACCCCAACAGCATCAACCAACGCGATCTCATTTCTCTACAGTCAATCGTTGACCAATTGGCGAACAATCCAGTAGATGGTAAGGAACTATATGATCGCCGTGCCCTGTATATACAGCAAATCGAGGAAATTGACACTGATATTGAACGCCTTAGAGACAGGCTTGGTGATAACGAGTCTATTCAAGTACAAGAATTGCTCGAACAACAGCGGGTGACTGCCGAACAACTTCAAAACGTAAAACATGAAATTGGTGTTGTCGAGAAAAACCTTGAAGAGACTCAAAAGAAGCTCAAGGAAAAGCGGCGCGAAGTTGACCAGACCACTGGAACTACTGATCGCGGCAAGGGGATTGCTCGCACTCTTGAAGTCACGCGGGGACTGCTTGCTGCCTCGGAACAGTTCGTTGAGCGTCTTGTGGATCGCAAGCGTCGAGCAATTGAAGACATCACTTCTAACATCTTCAAGAAGATCACCAACAAGCCACAGGAATACGCAGGTGTTCGTGTCCGTGATGATTATACACTTGAAGTCTATCGCCATGACAGTTCGACGGTAGACAATTCTCAATTGAGTGCTGGTGAGCGCGAAGTCCTCGCGTATAGCTTCATTACTGCACTCAACCTGTCCAGTCCCACACCTGCGCCGTTCGTCATGGACACCCCATTTGGACATCTCGACTCTGTTCATCGGGACCGTCTCCTCAAATCACTGCCGATGTTGAAAGTTCAGGTGCTTCTGCTAGCTACTGATCGGGATTTACCACCGGCTGAGCGTGGGATGATTATTCCCTATATCGCAGATGAATTTGAAATCAAGCGTGACCAGTTCAACAAAGTTTCCTATATCAAAGAGGCAGAATAATGATCAAGCTCGACCCAACCCGAAAATTCTTCATCTCTGAAGATCTGATCGGTTATGCTGATAAGCTCATCGAAGAGGGTACTTTTCGTCGTCGTGTTGACCTGCTGCTTGTGGGTTTTTCATACGCTGTGAAGAATCAAATCCAACCTGCGGATGAATACCAGCGCCATGAGTTGATCTACGTCAATAATCTCAAGGACGCACTACTTCCCATCGAAGCGACAGCCAACTGGTATGCTCGTAAACTTGGCTACCAGTTAGAAAATGATAGTCAACTTCTGGAGTTCATTTGCGAGGTCGGAATCGCTGGAACGCGCTCATTGCAGGATCTGTGGCGGGAACGGCGTAAGTCACAGATCCAGTGGGATGTTCTGCAGTTTGTGACCGAATCTGACAACTTGAAGTAATTTTATAGGCTACAGAAATGATAGAGAGACAAACATGCCAAATGCTGATCGTATAAATGACACTATGATTGACGCATCACCAACTAAAGATTTCTTTATATCAATGCTGGTCAAGGATATTCCACTGATCAGAGCGGTTATTGATCTAGTTGATAACTCGATTGATGGTGCCAGAAGAATACGAGATGACAAAAACTATGATGGTCTTTGGATTAATCTTGAGCTAAGCCAAGACCGTTTCAAAATAGCCGACAACTGTGGTGGCATACCTTTAGAAGTTGCACAAAAATATGCCTTTAGATTTGGTCGACCTTCTGATGCACCTCAGACCGAATACTCTGTTGGTCAGTTTGGAGTCGGCATGAAGAGAGCCATCTTCAAATTTGGAAACAGATTTAAGGTCATTTCTTCGCATCCGGAGGCATATTTTCTTATTGAGGAGAAAATATCTGATTAGGCATCAAGACCTCAATGGGAATTTGAGATAAAGGGATTGGAAAAGCGCACTGGAATTGACTCAGGAGTAGAACTAGGTACAACTATTGAAGTGACAGAATTACATGATAGTGTGCGCGAGGACTTTGGTTCTCCAAAATTCCAGAAACGATTGCTATTAGAATTGCAGCTTGCGCAACAGAATGCACTACAAAACAAACTGCATATTACGCTGAACGGCACGGCATTAAATGCTCAACCAATAGGCTTACTGGCTTCAAAATCTCTGAAACCGGTTTTTATTGAAGAGGAATTCGAAGTAAATAACAGCGTAGTCTTTGTTAAGCTGTATGCTGGGATAGCAATGCCAGATCCAGCAAAAGCAGGTTGGTATGTATACTGCAATGGTAGGCTCATTCTTGAAGCTGATCAAACAAATGTGACAGGATGGAGAGAAAGCGGTTTAGAAAGTTCTGAAAAGGATGCAGGTGTTCAGTATCACAATGACTTTGCTAGGTTTCGCGGTTATGTCTATTTTGAAAGCGCAGATACCAGTAAACTTCCATGGAATACTACAAAAACTGGTGTAGACGTTGATACTCCCATTTATCGCAAAGTTAGAGGCATTATGATATCGGCAATGACGCCTGTTCTCGGTTTTCTCCGTAAGCTTACCAAGGAAGCTCGGGAAACCGATGAGACGCATTTTGAAGAGCATGTATCAAGAGCCAATCTGACAGCGATTTCAGAATTGTCTACACAGACCGTGTTTTCTTATCCAGAACCACCCCAAGATGACAAGAAACCAAAACCTACTATGATAAGTTTTAAACGTGATCCAGAAGAAGTAAAACGGGTTAAAGAACATTTAGGGGTTCGCACTAATCGCGAAGTTGGCGAAAAAACCTATGAGTATTATATGACAATGGAGGAGATCCAGTAATGCCAAGCAGCTCACGAAAGATCAACTATGGACTCCGACCTGCGAAACATATTGAGAGAAAAATGCTCATCGAGATATTCCGGCGACTGTCAGAGTTTGGGAGCGTTGAATCATATAGGTATATCGGCTTTGGTGCTCTATATTTCAACGATTTCTACCAGTTTCACAAGTATTTAGGTATCCAGAACATGAT
>RFHA01000153.1 GCA_003696565.1 Chloroflexota bacterium | reverse complement strand
GTGTTGGTCAAGCCGCTGGAAGATGAACAAATTAGCGCATTTGCCGCGCGCTACTTGCCTGAGGATATGGTTGATTCCTTTTTAGCGCGCATTTTCCCTAAATGGAGTTGGAAAGAACACCGTTCGCTCATCCATCTGGCGCGCAATCCCTACATGCTCACCGCGCTGTTGACGGTGTATGAACATCAAGGCAACTTGCCAACTAACACCGGCGCGCTATTCCACACATTGGCGCAAGTGTTGTGGGAGCGCGAACGCCTGCGCAACACGCCCGGTTGGATAGCCTTTGCGGAGATGCGCGAGCGCTTTGGGCAACTCGCCTTCGACATGATCGATGCTGATCAACCCCTAGACATACCCCTCAACTATGCCCTAGAACGCATCAAAGACGAAGGCTTGTTGAAGGCAGGAGCGAGCGCGGGCTTCATCCGATTGAATCAAGACAGCGTGCGCTTCAGCCACCAATTGATGTTGGAATACTTCGCGGCGTGGGGCTTGCAGCATGTTGGCGTTGAGGCGTGTATTCGCCCCCCTGAAATTTCTTGGCGAGGACGCGAAGCGCAAAAATGGGATGAGGTGGTGGTGGCGCTCTGTGGCATCGTTGATGATGCGAGTGATTTGATCAGTCAAATTGCCGAAGTTGATCTCTTCCTTGCCACAGATTGTATTGGAAGCGGAATTGAAGTAAGCGCTGACTGCCAAGCTCCAATCATCGCCCGTCTCATTCAAGCGCTCCAAGATGAAGAAGGGAGAGTACGCGAAACCGCTGCTGAGGCGATAGAGAAAATAGGTGATGCGCAGATTCTTGCTTCGCTGATTATTCAAACGAATCAAGAGAAGATACCTTTACTTGTTCAAGCGCTCAGCAACGAATACGAAGTACAACAAGTTGCTATCGCCATACTTATAGAAATCGGCAAGCTAGCTGTGCCTCACCTCATCCAAGCGCTTCAAGATAAACATTGGAGGGTACGCGAAGCCGCTGCTGAGGCACTAGGGCAAATTGGGGATGCGCAAGCCATGACCCATCTCATGCAAGCCCTCCAAGATAAAGATAGCGATGTACGCCGCGTCGCTGCTTGGGCGCTCGTGAAGATTGGTAAGCCAGCCGTGCCTCACCTCATGCAAACGCTCAAAGATGAACATAGCGATGTACGCAGCGCCGCTGCTTGGACCCTAGGGAGGATTGGGGATGCACAGGCTGTGCCCCACCTCATCCAAGCGCTCAAAGATGAAGAGAGGGATGTACGCCGTGCCGCTGCTTGGGCCCTAGGCGAGATTGGGGATGCACAAGCCGTGCCCCACCTCATGCAAGCGCTCAAAGATGAATATAGTAGTGTACACCGCGCCGCTGCTAAGGCACTGAAGAAGATTAGGACAGACGGATGAAGCGTTGGAAGCGGTGCGTCGTTGGGAAGCGTCGCAGTAGTGGCGGGCGAGGATCGCCTTGTGGCGAACGCCGCCCCTACAGCGTTGTGTGCAATGGCGGCGCGTGATCAACCTCGCGCCACCATCAGGCTGTCCTAGCCACCAAACACCGAGAAAATCTGATCCGTCGCAAGGCCATCTGGCGTTGCATTGACGAACAAATTGCCCGCCGTCGTGCTGATGATGACATAATAAGGCGACTCAGAATATTTGGCATAATAGCCCGCGTCGGTGCTCGCCCCAATGAGTAAGGTGGTGGTTTGCAAAATAGTGGGCGGTTCGGGCGTTTCAGTGGGGGTCTCGGTGGGCGCGCCCTCGATCATGCCTTCCGTCTCATCATCGGTGGTGAGCGCATTGGGATCGGGCACTTCCGCGACGATGGTCACCGTCGCAAGCGGCGCATCAAGGCCATATTCGGGCAATGCTTCTGTGCCCAGCGGCTCCGTCAAGCGAAAGTTGCTGAGGTTGTTGGTGATAGGATTGACGGCGACAGTGTCCGTAACGCGATTGGGCGCTAATCCTTCCACGCGCCACACGCCCTCCTCGCGGTTCAAGGTGGTGATGCCGTTGGCGTTTTCGATGGTAATTTGCCTGAGGCTATCGGCAGCAATGGTAAAGTACACGGTGTTCACCCAACTGCTGATGATGGGATCGAGTTGACCTGCCGCGATCTCGTCGGTGAGGTAAACGGCATCCTCCCCCTCAAGGCGTACATGCCGCGTGCGCCCCCCACCACTGCTGCCCACATAAAGGGTCGTGGTGGAGCCATCCGCCTTGCGCAAGATGAGCTTGCGATAGAAAGCATCTTCAGCGACTTGCAAACGGCGATGGCTGCTGGCGGTGCGCGTCACCAGTCGATTGGCTTGAATGCGCTCAATTGTGTTGAGCAATTCTTGAATACGAGCAGACTGCGCCGGATAGTTATCCGCGCTGGGCAACACCCACGCGCCATCCACCAAGCCCAACTCAATCTGTTGCCCGCTATCATCTTCTAAAATGAGGCTCGTATAGGCTTCAGGATCGAAGTTCTGCACCAAACTGCCGCCGCGCGCTAGGCTAGTCCCTTCAGCATCATCATCGCTGAGATAGAGAAAAGCCACTAAAATAATTTGCGCCAATAAAATCACCACAAGGGCAATGTTGGTTCGGCTTAACCTCATGCGCAACACTCCTTCAATTCGCATTCCATGTCATCATTCATTACCAGCGTGGATAATAGTCCTAAGCCCGCATTGCGTCAAGGTATGGTTGGGCATTGGTTATCTGTATGTGGATTAAAACGCGCTATACTACATATAAAAAATGTGAAGTTCAAAGGTGTTTGATGATGAAAAAGCTGGGGTTATGGATAATTTTTGTCGTCTTTTGGGGAGGAAGCATTGCCGCCTCACCCGTATCCGCACAAAACACCATCTATTGCAACAGTGCAGCAGTGCAATATGTGACTTATAACACCACCGTAGTGGGCACTATTGATGATGAGGTGACGGTACGGGGATATTGTTTTGAAGGGCGCGCTGGGGATGTCGTCACGCTCACGGTGTTCACCACCAGCGGCGATCTCGATCCGCAAGTGATGATTTTCGATGAAAATTTGGACGACGTGCTCGCCTATAACGATGACATCAGCGCAACCAACCCAAATGCCGAACTCACCTATACCTTAGAATATGATGGGCGCTATGCGATTTTGGTGTCGCGCTACGATGTTGCGCGTGGCACCACCAGCGGGGAATATCGGCTGATCATTCGGGGGCAAAGCCTCCAACCCGCGCCGCCCCCTTCCCCCACCCCAAACATCGCGCCCACCGATGCCACAGAACACGTGAACGTATGCGACAGCCCCTTAACGATCATGCTGGAATATGGCGACACCTTCCGCGCATTGATCGATGATTTGCGCGTCGGCTATGCTTATTGCTTCTTCGGAGAAGCGAACGACGTGATCGAGATCGAAGCCATCGCCAAGACGCGCAACTTGGACACTTTGCTTTATCTCGCCGATCCGTTTTTTGAGACGATCTATGCCAGCAACGACGACATTGATCACCGTAACAGCAATTCAGCCATCCGTGAGTTCGTGTTGCCTGAAACAGGGCAATATTTGATCGTGGTCACGCGCTTTGGCGAAGAAGCTGGGCAAACCAGCGGCGAATACGAGATCACGTTGCGCCAACTCGACACGCCGCCCGTCGTCACAGCCCCAGAATGTGACGATCCGTTTTTGCTGACCTTAAGCGCGGGGCCATGGCAATCATTGGTCGATGAAACGCAAACGCTACAATTCTTCTGTGACGGCCGCGTGATCTGGGGCAAAGGCGCGCTTAAGCAAGCGGGCATCTTCAATGCCGATGAAGATGTCATCATCATCACCTTAACCGATAGCGGCGAGACATTTGTATGGGGCGATGTATTGGTGGTTGAGGGCTTCTTGACGGCGACAGAGCTACAAACCAATGAGCGCATTTATTTCACCGCATTCATCAACACTCGATAAAACTTGCCGATGCCATAGCTAGCTGGGGGGTTTTTGGGCATAGAGCGCAATGGGCAAGATGAAAATCCCCGTCAAAACGCCCATCACCGCCCCAACAGTGCCCCCAAAGATTTCATAGGGCGCGCGATTGTCGTTTTCTAGCGCGGCTTCTGCGGGGTCATCAGGGTTATAGTAGACGGTGACGGCGTTCCCTTCAGCGTACTTCGCTTCAACGGCATCAAGCTCATCGGGCTCAAGTTGCAAGAAGCGTCCTTCAAAAAGGCGCTCGTTGGGGACGCGCTGAAAACCCGTATACGTCTCGCCATCGACTGTATACACGTATTCAAGGCGCACATAATAAAGCGCTTCATTGACATTGCCACTAAACGAAAAGCCACGATTGGCTTCTTCGGTCACCACTTCAAACGCGGTGATGGTGCCGTTGGTGCTGTTCCAATCTTGCTCCACATCGATGGTGTTGGTGCTGAAGAAGCTCCATCCCAACAAGCTGAAGCCCCACGTGACCAGCGCCCCAATGCCCAACAAGATCACCTGCCCTTGCACTTCAGGAACGGGGACAGGCTGATGCGTGAGCCAACCACGTACCCAACGCGCCAACAGATGCAGCCCCACGCCCACCATGATGGATGCCAACGTTAAACCTATTGTACTCATAAAGTCTATACCTCTATTGCGCTTATCCTATTCACTATGATAGATTAATATTGTTTATGCGAGAACTCAACAGGAAAATCGCTGTGTTTGCATCTGAAGATCGACCATTTATGACTATTGAGCGGCATACATTGCGCGGGCAAGTTCAAAAAGACTTCAAGCTGCCCTATTTGCGCTATGTCCCCGCACAATTTTGGGAAACGCCCGACGCAACCTATCCGCTGGTGTTGTGGCTGCATGATGCTGATTTGCGCGGCAATGATCTCACCATGTTACAAGAAGACGTTGCGCTGCGCTTTTGGCGCGAAGAAAGCGATCAAGCGGTGATCGTGGTTGCGCCCCAATGCCCCGCCTATGACGATTGGGGCATTCAGCAAGAAGCGCTGGACGCATTGCTACACGACCCCGTTGCGATGCGCGGCGTTGATCCTCGCAGGCGTTGGTTGTTTGGGGTGGGCATGGGCAGCGTGGGCGCGGTACGCTTAGCCTATCGGCACCCGGATGATTTCGCGGCAATGGTGCTCATTGGCGGAATGGGCGAGCTGGATTTCATCGCACATCTATCGCATATCCCGCTGTGGATTTTTCATGGCTTGTTGGATGAAGCCCCTCGCGAACACGCCGAAGCCCTATATAACGCTCATGGAAGCGCACGTCTGACGACTTTTAGCCTCTCGCGGCGCGATCTGTGGGCAGAGATGATCTTACAAACGACGATCTTAGAATGGCTAGGAGCGCAAACCAAATGACGACAAAAGAACTCAAGGGGCAAGTGATAGCAGTGTTGGCAAATGATCGCGAGGACACGCTTGAAACGCTCCCCACCGATCGCCTCATCCTGACGCTTGAAGGCATCACCACCGATCGTCATCGTGGGCAAACGATGCGCGCCAACAGTCGCCAACCATTCTATGAGCGGGGAACAACTATTTTGAACACACGACAAGTCTCCTTAGTGTCAATGGAAGAGTTAGGTTTCATCCAAAAAGCATTGGGCATCGACTATTTGGTGGCGGGTTGGCTGGGGGCAAATATCAGCGTGGTGAATATTCCGCACTTTTCACTGTTGCCAATTGGGGCGCGCCTGTTTTTTAGCAGCGGGACAGTGTTGCTAAACATGGGGTACAATCCCCCATGCACAGGCCCCGGCGAGATCATTCAGCGTTACTTTCCAGATGTACCCGCAAACCGCTTCCCCAAAGTGGCGCACCTCAAGCGCGGCATCGTCGCTATGGTGGAGCGCGCAGGCGAGATCGCACGCGGGGACACGGTGCGGGTACTGTTACCTACACAGCCCCCTTACCCTCCTGAAGGATAAGCCAGTAGGCTGGGCTTCAACATCCAATCAAGCATCCAAAGCTCATTTTTAAACTTTGAAGGAGAAAAGCAAAGAGCATCACCTTTGTCAATATTAACGATGGGAGAATTGGAACGTTTCGTCATCATATAACTGGCTAACATCCCCAACATAGGTTGATGCCCAACAAGCATAACTGAGGTCTTAATCTTTACAAGTTCATCAAAAACGAGCGAAAAACTCTGATCGGGTGCAAGCATAGCCCACGCAACTATGTTTTTGTGTGGAAGACGTTGCGCTAAAATTTCTGCGGTTTGTTTGGCACGAAGAATGCCACTGTGGAAGATTGTATCAACTTGAACATCGGCAATTTTGAGCTGCTGAGCGATTAGCTCAATTTGTTGTTCCCCTAATGGTGAAAGCGGCCGTTGGGGATTCTCTGATGCATCAACAGCATCCCCATGCCGCACAAGATAGATGTTCATTTCATCCTCCAAAAAGTTGTTAAAAAAATAAATGTGTTTGTCGAGGATTAGACAAATATAACATTTTTTAGAATTCTTTTCTAATATTATTTTGTAATATTACAATACACTTTTCCCTTTTCTGATGCGGTTTTATTAGGCAATGAACAAATTATCTGAGCATCAGCGAAATGTGAAAACTCATGTAAATTTTAATTTTTTCCCAACTTAATTCAAATTAAAATTGTAATGTTCATGCAATAAGCAGACATGACGATCTGCGATCAATTCGCTTAACGTTATTATCACTAGGTTTGCCCTGTGTGAATATTTGGTGCTTATTTTGAGCGTAGAAGTCTATTAGAGTATTGGCACGTTTGACATTGGACAACACATACTGACATAATGAGCAACACAACACCACCTATCTAGGCGAGGAAAAATGCCCATGTACACCGCAACAACGTTCACCGACCGTACCGCTTTTGCTGCGCGCGCCCTACCCTATCTCATGCGTCGAGAGGCAGCACATAATTTGCTGATAGGCTTGATCGATACACTCATTTATCGTCCTGAAGTGTATCCCAGCGCGCACATGGTCACTGTACAAAATGAGGCGCAGGAAGTGGTGGGGGTTGCTCTACAAACGCCGCCCCACCCGATCAGCGTATCACTGTTTGATGATCTCGCCGCGATCTCGGCTGCTGCAGAAGCCTTTTTAGCCTATCAGGATGACGTAAGCCAAATTGGCGGCTTTGCTCAAGAAGCGCGTGCCTTCGCTGATCATTGGCAAAAGCGCACTCAATGCCCCTATGAAGTGCACATGCCCCAATTACTCTACCGCGTGGATCAGGTACTCATGCCTGAAGGCGTGGCAGGCACATGGCGGGCAGCAACGTTACGCGACCAAGAATTGTTGATCACGTGGTACATAGCCTTTGAACGCGATG
>RFHA01000152.1 GCA_003696565.1 Chloroflexota bacterium | reverse complement strand
GAATCAATTGAAGTTTGTCGTGATGAAAACGCGACAACGGGCAGATACAAATCCACGGAGTTGCTTGTGTCAAATGTGTGTTGAATATCTGGTAAATCAAGCGGCGTGACCCAATCTGCCAGATAAAACGCCAAATAATCCATGACATGCGCCGCCCAATATGCATCTTCATGCTCCCCATCTGGATAAACAGTATAAGTGTGAGCAATGCCTCGTCTGGTTAAAGCTTCATCCATCAGGTCAATGCCATACCAAGCATAATCATCCGCACCACGATCTAACGCAATACGTAACCGATCGATGTTTGGGGCGGATTCAGCTAAGTTGAGTGGGTTATATGCCGCTGGATAATGCCCTGGATCAAAAAAAGGGCTATGTCCACCCACTGCCGTAAATAATTCAGGAAAGCGAAACGCAATATTAAATGCCCAAAATCCCCCGCGTGAAATGCCGCCAAGTGCCCGTTGCTCATTGGTATGATAACGTGTTTCAATGGTTGGCATTAATTCCGTTAAAAAAATATTGCTCCAGGTAGCATTTCCCTCAAAACGGTTCTCATTGGCAATCCACCCACCATAAGGCATCACGACAATTACCGGTGGAAACGCCCCGCTAGTGATCCCACGATTTAATGCCTCATGGATGCCAAGACGCTCTGTCCATTGTGTATGATCTCGGTTTGAACCGTGCATCAAATAAATGACAGGGTAGGGGGTGCCTTCAGAATCATAACATGGCGGCAAATATACCCGATAAACCATCTCTTGCTGAATGAACACACTAAAATATGTGTCGTCTATTAGTGTGCCTGTTGTTTCTGTGCAGATGGACTCATCGGCATAAGCGGCGGGGATAGCATTTAGTAGAGATAAAATGATTAACGAGGCGATATAGCAGGTTATACTTAAAATCGCTGGCGGGAGGTGGTACCACGATCTCGATGGGATGGGGCGACACACTAGCCGCCCCTTATTTTGCACATTTGTGGTAAAACGGTTCCACATTACCTATTCTTCATCTTCACCTTTATAGGTAGACATGATATAGAGTTCTTCTAGCTGACCGGGTTCTGGTAATGATGGCGCGTGTGCCATGAGGTCACTACCGGTTTGTGTTTTGGGGAAGGCGATGACTTCGCGAATATTGGGTGCGCCAGCAAACAACATGGCTAAGCGGTCAATTCCCCAGGCAATCCCACCATGAGGTGGTGCGCCATATTCAAATGCTTCTAGCATATGACCAAATTGCTCTTTAGCATGTTCCATCGTCTGCCCAATAAGCGGGAAAATTTTCTCTTGTAAATCACGTTCATGAATACGGATACTACCACCAGCTACTTCATATCCGTTACAGATCATATCGTATTGTGTACCGCGTACTTTGCCTGGATCACTATCGAGTAAGTGGCGATCTTCTGGCATGGGCGCGGTAAACATGTGTTGTGATGGGTCCCAACGATTTTCATCTTCATTCCACAAAAACAGCGGAAAATCAATGACCCAGGCAAAAGCTAAAACATTGGGGTCTGCTAGGTTAAGTATATCCGCACAGGTGCGGCGTAGTTTATCCACTGTGGCGTAAATGACCTCATCTGTATCAGAAATAAATAGCAGAATATCACCAGGTTGTGCTTGGGTTTTTTCAAACAACTCCAGTTTTTGGTCAACCGTGAAGAATTTACCAATTGGACCCTTTACTTCGTCTTCCGCATTGAGCGGTAAAGCCATCCATGCTAATCCTTTTGCACCAGCTTCCGCTTTGACCATATCCTCCAATGATCGCATTAGCTTTTTGAGTCTTTCCCCACTGAGTAATGCTTCTGGATTGTCTTGATCGCGGTATAACCCTGGTGCGCGGATGACTTTAATCTTCTTACCGGCTTTAGCGTTTTGATTAAATACTGAAAAGCCGCTTGCCCCAGCTAATTCTGTGATGTCAATTGCTTGTAGATCATAACGCAAATCGGGTTTATCGCTGCCGTATTTTTCCATGGCTTCCTGATACGTGAGGCGCGGGAAGGGGCGCGCAAGCAGTTGCTTTTCCGGCACAATGGTATCACACAGCGCAAGAGCTAACCCCTCACACAGTTGCATAACGTCTTCACGTTCTACAAAGCTCATTTCCATATCGAGCTGTGTGAACTCTGGTTGACGCTCCCCACGTAAATCTTCATCGCGGAAGCAACGCGCAATCTGGAAATATTTCTCATACCCTGCCACCATCAATAATTGCTTGAGTTGTTGTGGGCTTTGTGGCAAAGCATAAAACTTCCCTGGTTGTAAACGGCTTGGCACCAAAAAGTCACGCGCGCCTTCTGGTGTGGTTTTGAACAAAATTGGTGTTTCAATTTCAACAAAACCTCGCTCATCCAAATAATCCCGGATCATCTTCACGGTTTTGTGCCGTGTAATTAAGTTATGCTGCATGCGTGGGCGGCGTAAATCCAAATACCGATAGCGCATCCGCTCCGCTTCTCGTTCGTTACCATCTTGATTGATGTAAATTCTAGGGGGTTTGGAGGCGTTAAAAATGGTGATCTGATTTGCTGTTACGTCAATTTCACCTGTGGCAAGGTCTGGGTTGGTTGTCCCTTCCGGTCGGATGCGGACAACACCGGTCACTTGTAAGACATATTCATTACGCACCTGGCTAGCGATTTGATGTGCTTCTGGTGTGCTTTCTTCATCCACGACAACTTGCGTAATCCCCCAGCGATCACGCAAATCAATGAAGATCAGACCGCCCTGATCACGGCGACGATTTACCCAACCTGCTAATGTCACGGTTTGACCAGCATGTGATGTCCGTAATTCGCCACAAGTGTGAGTCTTTAACATAATATCCTCTGCTCCTGAGAATGGGTTTGTTTGCAGGCAAACAGCATAGCATGTTTGTTACAGGAAATAAAGACAAAACCGGATGTAATGGGTATCCGGTTTTGATTAATCTTAGGATGATTTTGCCTCACGGGCACGCATTTTTTTGTTTTTACGCTTTTCAGCTTTACTTAATACTGGTGAGGGGGTGTTTGTGGTGCTGCTAGATACTTTGCCAGTGACCACGGCTGGTGCAGGTTCCGGGGTAGAACTACGTCCGAACAACTTGCCCCATTCTGCCTTACCCATCAGGGAATATTGTACGATGCTCACGATGTTACCAACGACAAAGTAGATAGATAGCCCCACAGAGAAAGACAACGCGAACATAGCGAACATAACAGGCATCAGGGTGGACATTGTGCGGGTCACCTGGGCAGTTTGATCGTTCGGGTCGGTGTTGGTTGGTGCTGGCATGATTAGCTTAGTTTGAAGCCAAGACGTGACGAATACCAACGCCGGAAATGCTAATGCATACACTGGGTTGACCGTTGGCGGTAAGGTTAAATCCATGCCTAGCCACATATTTTGCAACGGTACCAGTGAATCCAGCCCAGGTAAAACCAACCGACTAGAAAGATCAATCAACTGGAATGGTGTGGCTGCCAGTGCGTAAATAATCGCTTGATACAACGCTAGCAAAATCGGCAATTGAATGAACAACGGTAAACACCCGCTTAAGGGGTTAACGCCATGCTCTTTATATAACTGCATTTGAGCTTGTGCTAGCTTCTCACGGTCATTCTTATATTTTTCTTGCAGCTTTTTCAGCTTAGGCTGAAGCTCTTGCATGGCTTTGGTTGATTGTTGCTGCTTGATAAGCAAGGGAGAAGTAGCCAGGCGGATAATCACAGTAAAGACGGCAATTGCCAGCACAATATTGTTGCCAAGTAAGCCGTAAAGTGCCGTCATGATTGTGATAAACGGGTTGATAATAAACGTTTCAAACATACGGCTGTCTCCTTAAGATGGGTATGTCCATACTTGTTGGCGGGTATTCAGGAAGAAGGCGACTAATGCACGATTATCCTTCACGGTGCTGACAATCACCAAGGCTTCGTTTTCATCGCTTGGCGGGATAAACACCAGATCAGCCAGAATCTCTTCTCCAATTTCTTGCCGATCAATGATTTCACCTGTTGCCCGATTTAACCAGATAACTTGTCCTTCTCGTGTGCCGACGATCACAACGCCGTCTTCATATTCTGCTGGGAAGTCCGGTTCCTCACCTTCACGCACGGTTGGTGCATCTAACACCAATGGCTCTGCACGGATACCACCACCTTTTGCATTGACCGACCAACTGCGCGGGCTATCTTTGGCGGTTGCTAAGCCTTGGCTAATATCAAGCGCATGAACATAACCACCCAAATCTGCTAGATACAGCATGTCGTCAATAATCACTGGTGAATTCCACACCCAACCGTTTACATCAATGTGTACTAGGGTATCCTCACTTGGCTGTCCATTGTTTAATGGGATTTCATATAAACTTCTGCCAAATGTACCGATGTATAGCCGATTGTTATGAACTACCGGGGTAGACGCTAAGGCACCATCAAGCTGAATATGCCAAAGTTCCTCACCGGTTTCGGTATCAACGGCGTATAAGTGGTGATCCATGGTCGGGATGTAAAGCACGCCATCTAATAATAGCGGTTGTGCCCATACCCCGCGATCTGTTTCAAATTCCCAGGCGATATCAAATGTTTCACGATCGCGCCGATCATATTCATCTTCATCGGTTTCGTCCCATCCGGTTGCAAAAATTCCCTTTTTGATTGCGATGACGTTATGTTCACTTAATGGGACATAAATTCGCTCATCATCTTGAGCAAAATCAGCAAATGTGTGCCCAGGGAGTTGGATAGGGGGCGTTTCTGGCGGGGCACTTAAACAACTGCCCACCAAGTTACTAAAGCACGCACGGTCATAATTGATTAACCACATGCGATTGTTATAGTCTGCCACTAGCATCAGGCGTTCATCTCCGCGGTTATTTAGGAAAATGGGAGATGTATAAAATTCTGCCCCAAATTCATTGCCCTCGATCTGCCAGGTGGCTTCTCTGGTATCGCCATCACTTAAATTGCCAGTAATTGGATTGATGACGTACAAATCTGTTTTATATGAGACGAACAACTCTTGTTGTTCGGTATTTAGCGGATGAATATCTGCCCAACTGACATCAGTACGACGACCTAAACAACCCGCCGTAAGGGTCACAGCTGCAATGAGCAGTAAACCGAGTTTCAACCGTTTCATTATTTCTCCTTTTTAGGCGGAACTGGATCATATCCTCCCGGATTCAGCGGATGACAGCGTGAAATCCGACGGATTCCTAACCAGGTGCCACGCAAAAAACCATGTATCTCAATTGCTTCGTAGGTATATTGGGAGCAGCTTGGCGTGAAGCGGCATGATGGTGGTAGCGCAGGTGAGATGCGCTTTTGATAAAACCGAATCAGGCGTAACGCCAGCCATTTCATTATTTGTTTTCCTTGACCAAATTGACTCGCAAAAAAAGCTGATAAACAGCTTCTTGAATGACTTTGTAGGGTTTGCCTACACTTTCATGACGGGTAATAATGACTACATCATAGCCCTGTTTTAAACCATCATGCAGCAGACGAACTGCTTCGCGGATGAGGCGACGTGTTCGGTTACGCTTAACGGCATTCCCTAACCGCTTGCTGGTGATAATACCGTAGCGATTGTAGGGCAGGTCATTTGGCAATAGGCTTAAGATCATTAAAGGATGCCGAATAGTTTGCCCTTGCTGCCGTAAACGGGCGAAGTCTTTCGCTCGGCGTAACCGAAGCTGCTTCCTCATCTTAAATTATTAGCGAGCATTCCAGTTAACTTTCTTGACGTGGTTTGGCTTCACGGTCAATTGATGACGACCACGTGCCCGGCGGCGTTTTAACACCTCACGCCCACCGCGTGTTTTCATACGCGCACGGAAGCCATGAACACGCGCCCGACGGCGTATTTTTGGCTGGTAGGTTCTCTTTGTAGACATTGATCTTCCTCAAGGTTCTTATTCAAAATCATGACGACTTAGTATAGTCGATAGATAATTTATCGTCTAGGGGAAAGCATTGAGGTGACTTTACGATTGTGGTGGCTGCTTGCCCGTAATAAATTCATAAGATTGACTATATTCTAGCTTCCATAACACGAACACCGCGCACCCCCCAACAAATAATTGTGCTGCCAATGAATCTTGCAGACTGCTGTGCATGATAATAATCGCTACACAGCCCAACGCTGAACCCAGCAGACCAACCCCAAACGGCACACCATACCGCCCCAGTTGCATCCGGCTCATCCGGTGAGATAAATGATCTGTACCACCTTGTAAAAAGCTCTGTCCGCGCCGCATCCGTGAAATAAAGACCAAGGCGGTATCAAAAATTGGTACACCCAATACCAACACCGGCACGGGCCATGTTACCCAGGGGCTTTCTGCCTTAAAACGCAAAACTAAGCCGATTGCCGCCAATAAAAACCCCAAAAATAGTGAGCCGACATCTCCCATAAAGATTTTGCGTTCGTGGAATAAATTATACCGTAGGAAACCAAATGCCCCCCCAGCGACCGCAGCAGATAAGCCGGCTAATAGGTTTTGACCGTTAATCAAGGCGATAACTGTGAAGAACATCCCTGCAACTGTTGCCGTCATTCCTGCTACGCCATCCATATTATCCATATAATTAAAGGCGTTCATCACATATAAAAACCAGCAAATGGTAAAGAAGAGATTGAGTATTTGAGGAATTGGCATATCGATTCGGATATCTGTGGCTAAGATAAACACGACAACAGTAATGAGCTGCACGCCTAGTTTGAGTTTTGAATTCAGGTCATGCCAATCATCCCATAGCCCGATCATGGCAAAAGCTGTTCCCCCACCTAAAATCGCCAGGGCATCCTCAAACTGTAATGACCGATCCACTTCTTTAACAACGCCAAAAGCCTCAATGCCGATCATCAACAACAAAATAGCAATTGTGAAACCAATATACAATGCGACACCGCCCATTAAAGGTGTCGTTTGGGTGTGTAAGCGATCACTTTTAGGTACTGCAACGAAATTAATACGATAAGCCAACTCCCGCACCAATGGTGTAACACCCATCGCAAAAAACAATGCAATAAATAAAACTAAAATCGTCATCGAAATTTTACTCCCGGTTTATAAAACGGCTTTTACTCTAGCGCAGATGATATACCAATGCTACTGATAAATTGGCTCTTGCGTATATTCATCAAATACGGTCTTATTGATTCTTCTACAGAAAAATTTATATTTTTTTAGGACACTTATCATCATGTGTATGCTATGCTGTTAAATAAGTCAGTATTGGAAGGTTAGTAAGTCGTGGTTAATACCGTATCACATGGCTGGTTGAGTGACAATCGAATTTATTATTGTAAGCTATCTGACGTATCGCGCGAGAGTGTGGATGAACTTGTCAAGCAGTCGATTGAAGTTACCCGCACCTGGGATACCAACCATCCACGTTTGATGCTTTATGATTTTAGTGATGAGCGCGTTCGCCTTACGCCATATATTGCGGCACGTTCTAAGGATATTACAGATGTCATCGGTGGCTTAAGTGGACGAACGGCTTTTTTGCTGGCATCTACATTTGAAAGCCAATTCCTTGCCCATTATCTGATGCGCATTGTGCGTCATCGAGTGCGTCATGTGGTTATGCGTGTATTTTATGACCGGCAACAGGCACTAAATTGGTTGGAAGAACTTCTCTAAGGCTTGATTCACACCTTTCCCACCATTATACTCCGCAGCTATGCTACGACAAAATTTTTCATTCACCAAACGTCAACTTGGATACCTGCTGATAGGGCTAGGTATCATCGCTTTTGTAGGTATCATCAGCGTGGATATTATTCGTGCCGGTGGGGAAGGCGGCATTGGTCCAGCACAGCGTATTGCGCTTGGTTTGGCGGGGCTGTTGGTGCTACTGGGTATCTCCCTTATCCCGCTGGGGGATCGGTTAGCATGATTCAGACGCTTAATCGTATTTTGATCGGATTTGCCTTTTTGTTACTGGCTTATTTGTTCATCGTGTATGTGGCTTATGCGGTGAACTTGATTCAATTCCCGTTTGATTATGACCAGGGAGAAGGGTTTGAGCTGGTGGATGTGATGATGTTCAGCCAGTTCAAATTTCCGTATGCGGATATTGAAAGCTACCCTTTTTATGGCAGCATATACCCCCCGCTATACCATGTCATTCTAGTACCATTGGCTTGGATTTTTGGTGCGGAATATTGGTATGGGCGGTTGTTTAGCTTCATCACCACATTGATAACCGCTATGCTAATTGGCTATGCTGTGTATAAAGAAACCATTCGTCGCACGCCAGATGCAAATCATTTCATCACACGCTGGGTGGCAGTTCTGGCGGGATTGGTGTTTTTAGCATCTAATATTGTTTATCATATCGGACCGTTGTTCCGTCAACATATTTCAATGGTAATGTTTGAAACGGCAGCCGTTGTAGTTTTGGCGCATGTCAACGAAATTCAGCACACCCGCCGCAGACGATATGTGTTATTTGTTGGGTTTGCTTTGCTTATCGCGGCTGGATACACCAAACAACTAGCTGCATTTACCGCTATTGCTGTGTTGATCTTTCTCTTCATTCGCAATCCACGCCGTGCGTTGACTTGGGGGGCGGGGTTCACACTGGTTGGAATGGGGATTTTTGCCGCACTGACTATTTTGACCAATGGACACTGGTGGACACAAACCATCGTTGCCAACGTCAAGGATTTTGATCTGAATCAGGCGGAAGGCTTATTCCGCTTGTTTATCCGTACACATCTCTGGTTGGTAATTCCGGCGTTGTTGATGATCGTTTATGAGGTGTATCTGGATCGCATCTCGATTTATGCCATCTGGTTTGTGGTGACACTGGGTTTGAGTGCCTATAGTGCGGGGACATGGGGGGCTGGTGATAGCTATTATGCAACAGCTGTGGCTGCGATGGCGATTCTCAGTGGCATCTTCGCGGCGCGCACACTCACGAATGGTTGGGGGCTTCCTCGGTTCACTCGGATATTATCTACTCTTGGCTTGATCGTGATTCCGCTGTTGTATATCGAGTATGCTGTCGGCGTGTTTCATACCCCAACCACCGAGTTTTTCTTCCGACAGGTGACGGACGCGCTCAATATTGAAGATAACACAGGCTACAACTACTATGACCCGGACGGATATATTACGCTGGCATATGCCCAAATTGGGCATTTTACCACCGATGCAGACATCCAAAACGGGAATCGAATCGTAGATCATATCGCCGCCATCCCGCCGGATGTGCCTGTACTGAGTGAAGAGGCTGCCTTCAGTTTCGCAACGGATCGGGAAGTCATTACCAATCCGGTTGTGCTGTATATTCTGGATCAGGTTGGCGCGTATGACAGCAGCGAACTGGTCGCCATGATTGAGGCGCAGGATTTCGGCTTAATTGTACTGCGGGCGCAATTCTTCCCACCAGCTGTGAACCGCGCCATCACCATCTATTATGAGGAAACCGAGCGCATCCCGATGAACGGCTTTGACTATATCATCCTCTATCCCCGTGATGAGCCGCTGATTGAATAATCAACTCTTCTGATAAAGCAAGGGCGGATCAGTCCATTAATCCGCCCCCGTACTGCACTAATTTGGGTAGGTTTTATACCGCAAACTCGCCATTTTTGTAAAACAATTCGCCATCTACCACAATTTCGCTGTCATTCCGCATATCACAGATCATATCCCAATGTACGGCACTGCGATTTTTGCTACCTGTCTCTGGATATCCCATGCCAATTGCCATGTGGATCGTGCCGCCGATCTTCTCATCAAACAGGATATTACCCGTAAATTTGTTGATGCCGAAGTTCGTGCCGATGGCAAATTCACCTAGGTAACGTGCGCCTTCATCTGTATCTAGCTGAGCAAAGAGCAGTTCTTCATTTTGTTCTGCGCTTGCTTTGACGACTTTGCCTTGCTCAAAGGTCAGCTCAATACCGCTAACAGCACGCCCGCCTACAATGCTAGGGTAGCTAAAACGCACCCACCCATTGACTGATTCTTCTACGGGTCCTGTGAAAATCTCACCACTTGGCATATTTTTGTGCCCATCACTGTTGATAAAAGATCGCCCCTCAATGCTTAATGATAGATCAATATTGGGTCCATTAAGTTTGACTTGCTTTTTACCCTGTAACCAGTTGATTTTTTCTGCTTGCATTGCACTGATCTTGCGCCATTCTGCGACTGGGTCTTGCTTATCACAGAATGTTGCCCCATAAACAAAATCTTCATACTCTTCTAAACTCATATTTGCCTCTTGGGCACTTGCCTCATTGGGAATCCAGGTTCCTACCCAACGGAATGCCCCGGCAGCTGCGCGATCTAAGCGCGTGGTCAACAGGGGAGATTGCGCTTTGCGGATTTGTTGTACACGTTTGCCGGGGATGTTGGTCATGGCGCGCGTGTTGGTGGATGATCCCACACGGATATAGACATCAGCTTGCTCATAATAGAGTTTTTCTGATGGGTTGATCCAATTAATTTGATCCTCATTTGCTAACCGGATAAAATCACGGGTCATGCGTTCATCGCTAATCATCAGGTGAGGATTACCACCAGCTTTTAATACCTCTATATAAACCTCACGTAGCATTGGTACGCTTAACACATCGCCCAAAATACCAACCCAATCTCCAGGTTGAACTTCTGTACAATAATTAACCAATACATTTGCTAGTCGCTGCATCCGAACATCAGCCATTGTTATTTCCTCCAATTGATTTGGTTTTTCAAGAGCTTAACGTAAATTGTTATTTGGTGGTAGTGTGGTTTCTCATTGGATTATCATCGGCAAGCGATTAAGGTTTTGTTATAATCCGCCCTGACTGGAAAATACACGTTTAGGGAGGATTATCTTATGAAAAGACCAGGTATGAAAGTGGGGGAAAGCGAACATACCGTACAATATGATATGCTTAAAGTGGGTGATAAAGCCCCAGATTTTAAACTTGTCGCTAACGATTTATCGATTAAATCCCTGGCAGACTTTGATGGAAAAGTTAAGATCATCAGCGTGATCCCATCAATTGACACTGGTGTTTGCTCAGCACAAACGCGCCGCTTTAATCAAGAAGCCGCACAACTTGGGGATGATATTGTGGTGTTGACTGTTAGCGCAGATATGCCTTTTGCACTTAAACGTTATTGTGGGAATGAAGGTGTTGAAAACACCATTACGCTAACAACGTATCGAGATATGAAATTTGCGGATGATTATGGTGTGCATGATATCGATTGGCGGGTGTGCCAGCGGGCAGTGTTTGT
>RFHA01000151.1 GCA_003696565.1 Chloroflexota bacterium | reverse complement strand
CCCAACATCGCACGATTGATGGTTTTATCTGGATTAAGGATAATCTGCCCAAAGGTCTCAACAACAGGCTTATAGGCTGGTGCGCCGGGGGACATTGCCTGATGTGCTAGACCATCGGCATCAATGGTATAAGCACCCAGATGCTGAAGCATTTGACGCACAACGCTTTTTCCTACAGCAATATTCCCCGTGAGACCGATCACGTATTTGTTGGTCCAACGACTCACGGTTTCACCTCCGATGAATCTATAAATTCACACATAACTGCTGTCAGTATAACACACTTCAGACATTTTTAACCAAAATCCAGCTATTGAATATTGAAGGCAATCTGTTAAAATATGAGTATTATGTTCCGATAGTACACAGCAAGTCAGATAGTAGGATGCCATCTGGCACACCGCTTGCCGGGGATGGGAGCGGTTTTTTGCTGTCTGTACCTAGTCCAGTTCGTTTTATTTAGTTTATTTTTTGTTTTGGAGTCACATGATTGCAAATACCCCAACTTCTGAAGACCTCGATTTCGCCACACTGCTTGACCAATATGATTTTGAAATGCCCTACCGGGGGCAAATTTTAGAAGGTGTCATCCTGGATGTTAAAGACGACGAGATTCTAATTGATGTCGGTCTTAAGCGCGATGCCATCGTCCCGCGTAAAGATATTATGATGCTAGATAGCAAACTGCGTGAGCGCATCGTCCCAGGTGCTAAAATTATGGCATATGTCATGCAGCCTCGTGATAATGATGGTGAGTTAATTGTCTCAATCAATAAAGCATTTGAGCTAGAAGACTGGGAAAAAGCGCGGGAACTAGCAGAAAAAGGTGAAACCGTCGAAGCCGATGTGTTGGATGCCAACAAGGGCGGTTTATTAGTTCGCTTTGGGCGGTTAAATGGGTTTGTTCCACAGTCCCATATCGTCAGTTTGCCACGCTTCGCTTCTGATGATGAATTACAAGAAGCCAAAAAGAAGATCGTTGGTCAAAAACTGTCGTTGAAGTTCATTGAAATTGACCGTAAACGCAACCGCTTGATTCTTTCTGAGCGTGAAGCTCGTATCGAAGCCCAGCAAAACCGGATGAATCAGCTTGAAGAGGGCATGAAGGTCAAGGGTAAGGTTGTGAGCATCGTTAAGTTTGGTGCATTTGTTGATCTGGGCGGTGTGGACGGCTTGATCCACATTTCCAAGTTAGATCACCAACATGTCAATCATCCGGGTGAAATCCTGGCAATTGGGGATGAAGTAGAAGTGTTGATTGATGGAATCGATGCTGATAAAAATCGCATCAGCCTGAACCGCGTTGCCCTGCTACCAGACCCCTGGTCAAATTTGGAACAAGATTTCAATATTGGGGATTTGGTCGAAGGCAAAGTCACTAACGTAGTAGACTTTGGCGTGTTCGTCCAACTGCCTAACAACCTACAAGGGTTGGTACATGTAAGCAAGATGTCAATGTTTGGCAGCACCAATCCGCACGACCTGCTGCGCGAAGGGGATGAAGTGTTGGTGCGTATCATCAGCATTGAATCCGACCGGCAGCGTATTGGTTTGAGCATCGACGATGTTGCCGTAGAAGAACAAGAAGAATGGTTACACAAACGCCGTGCAGAAGCTGCTGCAAAAAGCGAAACCGCTGCACCAATCTACAACATGGTCCGCGTGCCAAAAGCGGAAGTAGAAGACATGGAAGATGAGGACGACACGGCAGAGATCGACGAAACAGACGTTGAAGAAGACAGCAACGAAGAAAACGTTTAAGTCTATTGATGTCATCAAATAAAGGGTGTCCATCGGGCACCTTTTTTGATTCTAGGATTTTATTCTCGATTTATTTTCACGTATTCCCGTGCTGTGTTATACTCCCCATTATGGATTGGTTACAGATGATCAAACAACGTGGCTGGACAAGTGGCTTTCGTATCTTCTTAGATGTCATAGAGCCGTTTGGTCCATTAGGGGCACAAATGTTATATATCTTGCAGCCTTTGTGTGGCGTATGGGGCTGGCAGGATGTTGTTGGGGATATTGCAAAAGCATTAGAAGAACCCGGTGGCATCGAGAAAATACGCCATCATTTAGAGGAGGGAATGGGTGGACGATAGTACAACCGCCGTTCTGGCGATTATGACGCTGGTTACAACACTGGTTTTTACAGCCGCATCAGCCTTACCGCGCTTAAAAGTCACGCTGCGCCCTCAGCCAGCATACAATAAAATGCCAAGCATGATTGGTAATGCCATTGAATCCGACCGCCCGCTACATATCTCATTAGGCAGTGCAGGAATTGGCGGGGAAAGCACCGTTTTGGCGGTTGCCGTTGCAGAGCTGGCATATCAACTAGCAAAACGAGCAACTATTGGAGACACCTCCCCCCTGTTGACGCTTTCCAACGCAAGTGCCTTTCCACTAGCACAAGATACGCTGCGCCGTGCATATCAATCCCGCGGGATGCTTGCACAATATAGCCCGCTGAGTGCTCGCTGGTATCCAGCAGGAGAGCGTTCATTGGCATTTGCGGCAGCCCTAACAACACTCATCCCCACAGAAAATATATCTGGCAGTGTATTAGCAGGGAGTTATGGCATTGAGATTGGTCTGATTATGGATGCAAGCCAGCGTAAAAATCAGTTAGTAATTGGGACTAGCGATCAACTCGATGGTCAAGCCGTGGCTTATGTGTTGGGTGGTGCGCCACTGATTGGTGAAGAAGTGTTTACGGCTGGGGCATATTTAGAAGGAGAACCGGGGTCATTACGTGTTCCACTGACAATAGACGCTCTCCGCTGGGTTGTAATCGCCGTGATGCTCATTGGATTATTAGTTACATTGGGAGATTAGCCGATGCGGGTTAGATTATGGGCAGCTTTAGCATCCGCCGTGACCTTTGGCATTGGGTTATTAGTCTTAATTGGGTTAACGGTGAACGAAGCCCTGCTTGAAAGTACACCATTTTCCCCCAGGCTAGCAAATGATTTACGGGGTGTGGTGGATGTTATTCTACAATTAACCACCATCACAATTGCTTTAACAATTTTAATTGGTATTTTGAATTTATTATTAGTTCATCTACAGCGGTTAACCCACCGTGCAAGCGGAATGATTTATAGCCTAGTACTGCTGCTCAGTTTTGGGTTAGTGGTCATTTTAGCCATTGCAAACCGAGATGAAAGCCTGGTGTTATTAGAGACTGTGCAGGTTTCAGTTGAATCCGCCCTGGCAGGGTTATTGTTTGTCGCGCTGGTTTATGGGGCATATCGCATGATGCGACACCAGGTTACATGGCGCAATACGCTTTTTGTGGTAGTTTTACTGTTGGTGTTGATCGCGGCGGTACCATTAAATAACATGGAAGCGATGCAAAATTTTCGTGATTGGTTGATGCGAACACCAGTCAGTGCTGGGGCGCGTGGATTGTTGTTAGGCATCGCCTTAGGAACATTGGTGACTGGGGTTCGTGTGCTGATCGGTATTGACCGGTCATACCGCGAATAATTAGGGGCGGATATGAGC
The DNA here is from genome assembly GCA_003696565.1 of Chloroflexota bacterium. Classification (GTDB taxonomy): domain Bacteria; phylum Chloroflexota; class Anaerolineae; order Aggregatilineales; family Phototrophicaceae; genus DAOTWY01. The sequence continues at coordinate 4,042 of RFHA01000151.1, read as the reverse complement.
GACGATTTTGAAAAAGATTGGCTAAATAACAACGACGACGATGATGATCTTGATTGGCTAAATACTGATGAAGACAATTTGCCCAGCACGGGTGAGTTAGATTTAGAACTCGATTGGATGCGCGATACGGAAACAGATAACGCATCTCAACAAGATCAAAACCGCCTGGGCGTAACAGGTCAGTTAGATTGGCTACGTGCCACCCAAAATCAAGATCAAGATGATGACATAACCATTGATGACGATGATGATTTTACCCCGGCATGGCTAAAAGAAGCCAATATGGATACAGGTGAAATCGCCAACATCGCAGAGCAAGACCTGCCAGATTGGTTACAACAAGACGATGACCTACCAGATGATCAACCGGAAGATGATGACATCCCGGATTGGCTAAAAGCGGCTGAGCCACAAGTCGAAGATGATATATCTCTAGAGGATGAAGCCAGTACATGGCAAGCAGCAACCGACTGGGAACCACAAGATACTGATGATGCTGCCCTAGAAGATGAAGAAATTCCGGACTGGTTAAAAGACACCGAGCCACCTACACCACTGACAACGGCTGAGGTGATGGCAGTATCATCAGGTCAAGCAGACAATACTGAGGGCAATGTAGATGACATTCCAGATTGGCTTTTAGCAGCGGATGAGGCATCTGATGAAGAGGAAGAAATACCAGATGTACCGGAATGGCTAGCTGCCACAACTGAAGATGACTGGCAACCAGCCGAGGACGATTCAGACCTCGTAACCGAGGATGAAGCTTTACCAGAGATACCCGATTGGTTACGCCCAGAAGCATTAGAACAAGAAGAGCAAGCAATCCAAACTGAGAAAGATGCTGCATTTGACACGCTTTTTGGCGATGATTTGGAACCAATTGAGGCGGAAGAAGACTTAGAAGCGATTCTAAGTGAAGCAACTGCGCCAAACCTAGATGATCTATTTGATGACACAGACTTTGAGGCAGAAGTTCAAAGCGAGGAAGAAGACTTTGATCTTCTAGGCGATTTGGCTAGTCAGCGCAGTGGATTAACAGGGTTGTTAGGAGAATCGGACGAACTCGCTTTCTTAGATGACGCGAGCGATAATTTCGATTTACTAGGTGAACTTGCTGGCGATGAGGACGAATTCACTGATACACCAATTGCGGATGCCGTGGCAGAAGATGAAGAATTTCTCTCCATGGCGGCGGAACAATCACAAAAACCCCTACAAGGCAGTATTGAAGACGACACACTGCACGGTGTTCAACCAGAGGACTCAGAGGATTTTGACACGTTATTAGATGACGATCCTTTCCGCTGGTTTGATGAAGAACAACCTGCATCAGTATCTACATCAGTGGACGAAGATAGCCTAGACTGGTTACAAGAAATTGATGAAGAAACCTTAGCGCAAGAAGCACAACAACAAGCCAGTGAACAATCACAACAACCAGCCGCTAGCCTCGATGATTACCTGGCAACATTGGATGACAACACATTCCAACTGCCACAAACAGGTGAACTTTCTGCATTAGGTGGCGAGGTTGACTTTGATGCACTGCTGGATGATGAGCTGTTTGATCCGGTTACTGCTTCAACAGAAGAAAAGCCACCAATTCCACAAACACCAGATATGCCAGAGTGGTTAGCGGATCTTTCTAGCCAGACTACCGGTGAAAAATCCGCTGCTGCCATTGTACGCAAGCGCAAAGATCGCCCGTTAGATGACCTAGATGACCGTTTGCGACAATTGCGCGAACGTGGGATGGAAGTCGTTACGGCAGAAACTAGCACAGAAGACCCAGACTTGGCGCGGATTTTGCCAGGGATCAAACAAGCACTGCCAGAAATTACATTTGAACCGACCGAGGCAACCGTTATCGCCCCGAGTTTACAATTAACCATGGATCAACGGCGACGGGCAGATTTATTAAAAGAGTTGGTCGGTGCTGAAGATAACAAGCAGGCAGAAAAATCTAAAAAACGCAATCGCTTACCGCTGATTGAGCGTGCTTTGTTGACGGTTATCCTACTGCTGCTGGTTGCCATTCCCTTTTTTACTGATGCTTTCAACATTGGGGAATCACCTTCTAGGCAATTTGCACCCGGCTCTCGTGAAATGGCAGTGTTTGATCAAGTAGATGCACTGCAACCTGGCGATTATGTATTGATTGCAGCCGATTACGGTGCGAGTGGCGCAGCGGAATTAGATACATCAACAGAGGCGATTTTACGTCATGCGCTGCTGCGCGGGGCACACCCTGTCATTGTCAGCGGCAGCCCAATTGGGTTACTGCGTGCCAGAGTGTTAATCAAAACAATTGCCGAAGAAAGTAACCTCACCATCAACCAAGATTACACCATTGGCAATTATTTGGTGGCAGATGTAGTTGGGTTGCGTAATTTTGGTGAGAATATCCAACGTTATATTCAGACAGATGTCAATGGCGAGCCAACCCAATTAAACATCCGGTCACTGGATGATTTCGCGCTGTTGGTTGTCGTCGTGGAAAGTGCGGATCGCCTGCGTGGGTGGGTAGAACAGGTCGCCCCCATCACCGATGCGCGGATGGTCGCTGTCACAGGTTTTAGCGCAGAGCCACTTTCTGAACCATATCTTTCTGCAGAAAGTTTAAGCGGGTATCTGGTTGGGTATGTTGACGGCTACACCTACAGCGTGATGTTAAACACCCTGATTAGCGGCGGATCGTTGATAGCTTCATCAACACCAACAACGCCCGCCCCCACTGCAACATCCAGACCAAGCGACACCCCACAGCCAACAGCAACGACACAGGACGAAACCGCAGTCAATACAGTTGATATGACCCCAAGCGATACGTCGCCAAGCCCAACGCCGCAAGGTGGTGAAGCACAAATAGCAGCAACTAGTACACCCACGACGACGGCGAGTGTCACCCCATCGCCGCAACCAAGTGAAACACCAACACCGACCAATAGCTCAACACCAACTGTTCGGCAAATTGCCATCATCGCAGTAGAAGGAGCGGTTAATGTGCGGGCAATACCAAGCACCTCTGGCGATGTTGTCTCTGCATTGCGGACAAACAACCGTGCCGACATCATCGGACAAACACAAAATGACATCGGTGAATTGTGGTATAACATCCGCTTTATTGACCCCTTCTCTGGGCAAGTTTCGGAAGGCTGGGTGCGTGAGGATTTAATACAAGTCAGCTTGGCAGGGGATGAATTAACGCCAGTGCCTTCCCCCACCCCAGTAGAACCAATCATAGAGCCAAGCCCAACCCAAGAAGGGGCATCGCTAAAAGTATCCCCTGTACTGAAATTACAAGGGGGCGATGAGCCAACCCCAACGCCTGAAGGTGAAGCAACACCAGAAGTAACGCCTGAACTCACGCCTGAGCTAACAGCGGAACAAACGCCAGAACTAACAGAAGAAGCCCCGCCCACAGTCCCAGCACCAACGGTGACACCTGTCGTTACAGGCACAGAGGTTGCTGCACAAGCGCAGGCAATTCAACCGATGGACATTGAACAACGAGATGCCCGTTGGTATAGCATGACGTTAGGCTTAATCGGCGCGATTCTCATCATTACAGGCGGGAGTATCCTCAATATTTTGCGTGTGCTGCGGCGGAGGACTTAATCATGGAAGATATTGGTGTAATCGTTGGCTTTATTTTAACGTTGATGGTGTTTAGTTATTTGCTAGGGGATAACGTATTATATCGTCTGGCAGTTTATGTGTTTGTTGGGATGACGGCGGGTTATATTGCCATTGTGACAGTCGAAAGTGTGTTAATCCCCTGGTTTGATTCAACAATTGGCTCCGGTAACACAATAGAAATCGGTTTTGGATTATTGCCGGTATTGCTTGGGTTAATGCTGTTATTTAAAACATCCTCTCGATTAGGGAGGCTAGGAAATTTAGGGATTGCGTTTATTATCGGTGTCGGGACAGCCGTGGCAGTTATAGGGGCAATTATCGGCACGCTCATCCCCCTGGTTACAGAAACAGCAGATGCCAGCGGAAAAAGCACATTAGATGCGATATTGATTTTCGTTGG
>RFHA01000150.1 GCA_003696565.1 Chloroflexota bacterium | reverse complement strand
GTTTATTATCAGCGAGTGCTGCGAAATTTACACGATATTGATGAAGATTATGCAACGGGTAAATTAAGTGAGGCGGAATATATACCTGAGCGTGAAGCCTGGGTTCAACGGGGTATTCAGACTCTTAAGGCTTTAGATGAGCTGAATGAGGAGCATTTGATTGCCCCGGAAGAAGCTGACGACGCAGCAATTGATGAAATCATAGAACAGGTCTTACATAAAGGATAAGACATGATAAGAACATACAAACTCATCATCTTTATGATGAGTCTTATTATCTTGGCAATGAGTTTAGTTGCCTGTGGTGGGCTGGGTGGGCAACCTGAAATTGTATCTACCCTACCGCCTCCACAACCGGCATCGTTGCCAGATACCCCACCTAATCTAAGATTAGGCGCACAAATTTATGCTGCACGTTGTACAGAATGTCATGGGGTAAATGGCGCGGGTGATGGTCAATTAGTGCAAGATGGTTCAGTACCTAACCCCGGAAATTTTAATGATCCAGCGTTTATGATGGGCAAATCTCCACTGAATTATTTCAATGTAATCACGAACGGTAGGATTCAAAATTTGATGCCACCGTGGGAAAACGCCCTAACAGAAGAAGAACGCTGGGCAGTGGCGATGTATGTTTATACATTGCATTACGGTGATATGACACAAGGTGAATCACTGATCAGCGGGGAGATTCCGGCATTTTATCGTGATATAGCCAACATGGTCACGCTAACCGATGCGGTGTTAGAAGAAGTTTTTGCACAAGGTGAAATTACAACATCACCAACATGGCTTGAATTAAGCACGGAACAACAAAAACAAGCAATTGCTTATGTGCGCTCATTATCCCTGACAACAGATACTTCACTTAATGGCACGCCGCAGCCAGTGACAACAGAAGAAATACCGACGCAAAGCACAGATCTCCCTACCGCCACACCAGTAGCAAGCTTAGGACGTGGTAACGTGCGCGGGTCTGTTTCTGCGGGTACAGGTGGCATGACATTACCAGATGATTTAGTTGTTACCCTGCGCGTGTTTGATCCAGACATCAACGAAACGACTTATGAAACGACTATACAGCCAGATTATAGCTTTCAATTTGAGGATATTGAGTTTCGGTCAGATCGGGTCTATTTAGCCACAACAGAATATAATGGATGGACATTTTATAGCCGTGCAACACCAGCAGATGCAGCTTTTGATGAACTTGAACTTAATATTGTCGTCTATGAAACGACCAATGATGCGAATGTTATTGATGTTGTCAGCCGTTTAACACAGATTCAGCCATCTAATAATCGCTTTTTGGAGATGGTAGAGTTAGTTTACTTTATCAACACATCGGATAAGCTGTATGTTGGGGAAAATGCTATCCCTGGAGAACCGTTAGAGACCATGCAATTTAACTTGCCACCGGGCGCGGTTGTCACGTTAGTCGATAATAGCCGTTATATGGTAGATCAAGAGAATTTCGTCGTGACAGATATGTTTCCCATTCCGCCGGGGGTTGAACAGCTTTTCGCAATTAGTTATTTAATGCCCTATGATCATGGCGCAATTATTGAATATCCGATCAATCAGGCATTTAACGGCCCGATGCGCTTGCTGATTAATTCAGAGACGATCCGCGCACAAGCCCCCTGGATAGAACCACTAGGGACAGAAGTATTAGGTGGCGTTGCATATCAAGTATACGGCGGCAATTTGACCTTGCAAGCGGGTGAGACTATTCGATATGAATTGACCGGCTCATTGCCTGGGGTTGGAACATCACAGGATACCAGTGTTATCACGGCAGATCGTTTAGTACCAGTGGTTGTGCTAGTGGTAGTTGGTTTGTTTATTCTCGTTGGATCAGCCATTTTTATACTCAACCGGCGAACACGGGTCAATCTGGCTATAGATAAAAATAAACTCATGGACGCATTATTACAACAAATCGCTGAATTAGATGCACAACACGAGGCTGGTGAGATTAACCATGATTTATATCATCACCGCCGTAAGCAGTTGAAAGCACGTTTAGATCAACTAACAGGGGATGATGTATGAGTCATTCCCTCATCGAAATTATTGACCTAGTCAAGACATTCGGCTTTTTGCCTGTCTTAAAAAAGTTGAATCTAACAGTAGAACGGGGTGAGTTTATCGCACTGATGGGACCAAATGGCAGCGGTAAATCCACGTTATTGCGTCAAATTGCCGGGTTAAGCCGCCCAACTAGCGGGATCATCCGTGTAGGTGGATGGACATTACCTGATGAAGCGGCGGCTGTCCGCGCACAAATTGGTATGGTCAGCCATAAACCATTGCTTTATGGTAACCTGACAGCGCAAGAAAATTTATTGTTCTTTGCCAAACTCTATCATCTAAAAAACGCTGATGAACGTGTTGAAAATTTATTGGATCGGGTAGGGTTAAAAAAACGAGCATATGACCTAACACGCACATTTTCACGTGGGATGCTTCAGCGATTAAGTATCGCTCGTGCCTTACTACATGATCCTGATGTGTTATTGTTTGATGAACCATATACTGGATTAGATCAGAGTGCTAGCGAAACCTTAGATCATCTATTGCATGAAGCACATGATGGCAATCGTACAATCATTATGACAACACACCACTTAACCCATGCAGCCGGTTTAGCATCTAGGGGGATTATCCTTTCACGCGGGGTTATCGGCTACGATGAAAAGCTATCGCCAGATACGAACCTACCTAAAATTTATACGGAAGTAACCAATATGGTGACAGCTCGATGAACACGCCATTTATTCAAGTTGTTTTTTCAATTTTACGCAAAGACTTAAGAACAGAACTACGTAGCCGGGAACTTGTTAGCTCAATGGCTTTGTTCACATTTTTGAGTATTTTGGTGTTCAGCTTTGCGTTAGAACTTGACCGTGAAGCCAAGCAAGAGGCTGTCAGTGGCGTGTTATGGGTTACGCTGGTATTTGCCAGTATTTTAGGGCTAAATCGGAGCTTAGCATCCGAGCGGGAAGAAGGCAATATGGATGCGATGTTAATCGCACCAGTAAACCGCATCGCTATTTACATGGGCAAAATGCTTGGTAATTTTATCTTTACGGTGATTGTTGGAGTCGTATTGTTACCAGTCATGACGGTATTGTTCAATTTCTCAATGGTACGCCCCACCATGATTTTGATTCTGATTTTAGGCATTTTAGGCTTATCTTCCATTGGGACATTATTAGCAACGATGACAGTTCAAACCCGCTCACGAGAGACATTATTGCCCATTGCCATGCTCCCCGTGGTATTACCTGTTATCTTAACCGTCGTTCGTGCCACAAACGCAATTTTGAACAATCAAGATATGATGCAAACATTATTAACAATAGGCTTAGTGGATGTTCTATACATCACACTAGGCAGTTTCCTATTTGAGTATGTAACAGAAGATTAGTATAATTACACAGTTTTTTATAGATTTGGGTGGACAAATATGACGAAAAGTTTACACATTCTAACTGGCATCACAATCATATCCGTGCTGTTTGGTCTATATTTAGCATTTGGTTATGCTCGAACAGACTTAGAACAAGGTGATATTCAGCGTATTTTTTACATCCATATGCCATCATTCTTTGGGGCATTTACGGCATTTACTGGCACGGTGATCGGCGGGGTTATGTATTTGCGCACCCGTCATGTAAAATGGGATAGCTTAGCTGTTGCTGGGGTTGAAGTTGGGTTGATGCTCGCCCTATTAAACCTAGCTACCGGCGCAATTTGGGCACGCCCAATCTGGAACACTTGGTGGACATGGGACCCGCGCCTGACCAGTGCGGCAGTGATGGCATTAACGTATTTGGCATATTTAATGCTGCGCAATGGCATCGAAAATGCAGATAAACGCCGCTTGTTTGCATCTGTTTATGGTATTGTTGCCATTACAACAGTCATCCTAACTTTAATGATTATCCGCATTGTACCGGATACAATTCATCCGGCAGTTATTGGACCCAGCCCACAAAATGCTGAAGGGGTTTTTGAGGCAACACCACGGGTAGCTGCGGCATTATTACCTAACTTGCTGATCTGGTCTACACTTGTGCCGATCACATTAATGTGGTGGCGAATTCGGCTAGAAAACAAATCTGAACATGTTCAAAAATTACGTATGGAATTGATCAACAGCTAAAGGATTGAGAGATTTGAAAACACGACTAATTATTTACTTCTTGCTGCTGGTTATGACAACACCGGTCATCGCACAGGATGCCCCTGAACCAACCCAATTGCCGGTTATTCCATATTATAGTTCTAGTCAAAATTTTAACGTCCCCATTCCGCCGGGATGGCGACAAATTAGCACAGAAGCTGGTCTCGCAGAATTTATTCATCCCGATGTAGATGGTGCTATTTATGCCCTTGCCGTGCAGGCAGAGGACGTACAGAGCGCGTTAAACGCCGCCTTTGAACAACTTATTCCAGAATTAGAGATCGAACAACGGCTAACGGGTGTTATCACACTGGACGGATTGGATTGGTATAAGAGTCTGTATGATATTGTAGGTGGTGGCAACATTACTGCTTTTGTTCAACAGCGCGATTCAACCTATTATGTGTTGCTGTATCTCAACCGTAACCCCGAAATTGATTTGTATATGCTGGCAATAGAAGCTGAAAACAACAATGAGCAAGTCAGCATTGAGGAAGTTCTTAGTCAACTTTACCCAGGTGTTGACCTAGAGCCAATTACCTCAAATGAGGTTGAGCTTTCTAACGGGACATGGATAAGAAGCACCTATCAACTACCTGATGGCGAAGCATTACATACATTGCACCAAGTAAGGTTTGATACAACCTATGTTGTGATTGAACGAGGTGATGGTGAAACGCTTGATACAGTCAATAAAGCGTTGTTCACCGCTTTATTCGGTTTTTTCGTCACGCCGGATAACGATGAATACTTATTGTTAGGGATTGTCGTTGCAGCAGGCTTGGTTATTGGCTTGATTTTAAGCATGGTTGTGCGGTATCGTAATTTGCAAAAAGATGAAAGACTTATCCAGCAGTTGAAACAGGACGTGCATTGAGACGTTTATTTCTCACGCTGATTTTGTTAATTGGGGCAGCGTGCCAGCCAGAGGTAGAAGCTCCTCGTGCCCCCACGCCGATCCCCTTCCCGACTGCAACATCGGGATACACTTTATATGGCATCCTACCAACACAAAGTCGGCAGATCAACAATCAGGCAACAATGGCAGCGGTGGTAGCAGTTCAAGCCACCGCCACCCCAGATGCAAGTGCGTGCCCACCGATCTCCAACTTTGCAGAGTTAACCCCCACATTACCTGATGACATTATGGAAGAAATTTTGCGCTATCTTTCTGCCGGTGGGAATATTGATGATCTTGAAACAACATTGCGTGATGACTGGGAAATTTTGCCGGAAGATGGTTTTGTTCGGGGAGATATTGATCTTACAGGAGAAGGCACACCGGAAATTATGCTCGGCTATATTTTGCCAGATGAGGGGGGATCGTTAGCGATATTCGGGTGTCAAAACCGTCGTTATATTAAATATTATGAATTTACAGCAGAAGAAGCTCCTATCCCTGATTTGTTATCCCTGGGGGATATTAACCACAACCAATTGGTTGATCTGCTCTTTATGGTGGAAACTTGTCAAGAGGATGATTGCCGTAATGCGACCCATCTCATTACGTGGCAACCGGATTTAGGGCGTTTTGTGAATTTATTAAACCAGCCAATCTTAAGTGATAACGAGCCACAATTAAGCGACATCGATAATGATCAAGTCAGTGAAATTGTCATCCCACTAGAGTATATCGGAGACATCACCACCGGACCATTAAGAACTGGTGTAAATATTTATGATTGGGATGGTAGTGTGTATGTATTATCCATCGTCCAACTTGAACCGCCAGCGTATCAAATACAAGTGATTCAAGAAGGCGACAGACGATTTTTACAGAGGAATATACACCAGCCATTCTGCTTTATCAGCAGGCGTTAAGTGATGAAACCTTAGATAATTGGCTGAGAAATGAAGAACCTATTTTGCAAAGTTATGCGTTGTATCGTCTACTATTAGCACGCGCTGCCAACAATAACTTAGAGGAATTAGCAGCGATCTACCAACGCATTCAAGAGATTTTCCCTGTTAGTGGAGAAGAAGGCGCACCACCACCAATCTATGTAGAGATGAGTCGTATCTTTTGGGAAACGTTCATTCTGGATAACAGTTTGAATAACGCTTGTGATGCTGTTCAAGACTTTATCGCACTAAATGGTGATGCCCTCACACTAATCAACCGCTATGGCACACGTAATTTATCTTATACAGCCGATGATTTATGCCCATTTTGATGAAAGAATGGAGGCATTATGCTTCAAGAAGATTACTTCAAATCTCAGCAACAGGCGATGATTGACTTAATCGTTGATATGGCACGCATTGAATCACCATCACATAATAAAGTGGCGGTGGATCGTATGGGGGCGTTTATAGAAGCACGTCTACAGCAACTTGGTGCGGATGTGATGCGTCTGTTTCGGGATGAAGTGGGCGATATTTTATTTGCAAAGTGGAACGCAAACGCACCAGGCAAACCTATTTTGTTTTTGTGTCATATAGATACTGTTTGGGCAGAAGGCACACTGGAACACATGCCGATTCATCTATCAGAAGACGGGCGATTATATGGTCCTGGCACACTTGACATGAAAAGCGGCATCGCTTTGATGATGGAAGCCATACGCGGCTTGCAAGAAAACGACCAGTTCCCAAATCGTCCCATATGGGCATTATTAACCAGTGACGAAGAAATCGGCAGCAATCACTCTGAAGAAGTCATCCGTGAGATTGCACAAAAATCTGGGTTAGTTTTGGTGATGGAGCCAGCCACGCCAGAAGGCGCGCTCAAAATTTGGCGGAAGGGTGTCGCGGCATATCGGTTACATATCACAGGCAAAGCATCTCATGCTGGGGGTGCGCCAGAGCAAGGCATCAACGCATTGATTGAACTCGCCCAACAAGCCATACGTTTACACGGCATGAATGACATAAAGAATGGCACATCTGTCTCTGTGACAATGGCAGAAGGCGGTAGCGCGTTAAACGTGATCCCGGCAAACGCCATCTTAGGTGTGGATACTCGTTTTTTGAAAATGACAGCAATGCAAACCGTGCAGCAGGCAATTGAATCAACTGTGCCGTTTATACCTGGGGCAAAAGTCGAAATTGAGACTGTTCACAGCCGTCCACCAATGGAATATGATGCACTTATGCGAGCAACATTTGAAAAAGCTCAACAAATCGGTGCAAAATATGGGATCACGATCCGAGGAGAAGGTAGTGGCGGGGTGAGTGATGGCAACTTTACTGCTAGCATTGGTATCCCAACCTTAGATGGTTTAGGACCTATCGGCGACGGGGCACATGCAGCGCATGAGCATGTGTTGGTACGATCGTTACCACAACGTGCGGCACTGATTGCAGCTATCTTAACTGAGTGGACATTTTAAGGGATATTCAGGGCATGTTTTACGGAAAGTAATTCCGCACGGTTAGTAATGCCTCGCATTGTCACGGCAAAATCATGGAGTGTTTGGCTAGCCGCAAAAATTGCCTGCACAGCAGGACCAATAGGGTCTTCCCCACCAATGCCAGGAATTCCACCCTGATAGCCGCCGTAAAATGCAAAATAAGCCTGATTTAATTTACGAATTCGATAACCATTGGCGTTAAATAGCAATCGCCGTTGCTCCATATACTGCTCCGCCTTGAGAATGGTTTCATGAATGAGTGCTTGATTTTTAACTGTCGTTGTGATGGTGATAAACGGTTGCTCACGTAGTGCAGCCATCCGTGCCATCAACTGATCTACCATCACGCGGGTGATGTGCATTTCTGCCCCAAAATCAAACTCAGTGCTTGCCGTATGCACTGTAAAGACGCGCGTATCTTCTGTCAAAAGTTCAGGATAATACTGTGCAAAGACTAAATCTGCCACGGCTTTACCAAAAATATCTGCCGCCGTTTCATTGATGATTAACGCTTCAGGATCGGCAGAATCAGTTGCAACAAAATAGTTCAAGCCAAGCGGAAAGAAGAAAAAGTAATGATGAATCCATTCATGAGCAAATGTCTCAATCACCCAGCGCAGATCACTAGATTCCTGGATCATCGCTGGATAAAGTGCCATTCCACCCAACGGTACAACAATAGAGGACACGTTACGAGTATGATCTACGCGCTGCTCAATACGTTCAATTTCAGCCAATGGCAACGGTTCGATTGCCAATTCAACATAACGCTCGATGCGATCACGTCGGCTGACTACCAGCAGATTAGGCATTTGAGTAAAACGCATTGAGATAGGTGGCAATAATTGCCCTAGAACCCCAAACCCTTGATCAATTAATACAGCTGAAATTTGTGATTCAAGAATGTTTTCAACAATAGGTTGCCGTTGATTAAGCGTATCCCGCAGTGCGTCATGCTGAGCTTGTAGGGTGGAGATGTCTGCTCCATCAAGATAAAGTTGATCAATCTGCGCTTCTAGGCTTTGAGCTACTGCCAAATCTGCCATATAATCACGGACAAATTGACTGCGGGCAGCTTCGTCCATATAACGATGCTGCCCCCAAAGCGTGTGGCTGGCTTTGCTTATCAGTGCTTCAAGCTCCCACGTGAGATAATCAAATTTATGATCACTCACAACCAGTGAAATTGCGTTCCAATCCAAGTGAAGTGGATAAGTTGACCGCTGGATGAGAAAAACAAATAGGATAGCCCCCAATGTCCACTTAACAATACGCCAAATATACTTAATCAAACTCATCATGATCATTATTCAGGGTGAGTATGTTACCCACCCTATCTTATCATTCATACTTAAAAGTCATGATGCCGATGATAAAAAACACCAGTGATGCGATCAACATAGTGGCAACATAAAGCATAACATCCACAACACCACCATTATAAAACAAGACCTCTGAGAATCCATTCATTGCCCAGGCAACCGGGGAGATATTGCTGATAACACGCATAAAATCCGGAACAATTTCTAGGGGCCACCATGCGCCACCTAGTGCAGCCAAACTGAGAGACAACAACAGAGTGACACTGCTTGCTTGTTCTTCTGAGCGGAGTAGTGGCGCAAACGCAAATGAGAGTGCCGTCACACAAAGTGTGTATGACAGGATAATCAGGGCAATTGCTAAAGGATCATTACCAAACGAAACCCCCGTGAAAACACCCACGATAATCAACACAGTAAACGTTATTAAACCAAGTAAAAATCGTGCCAGAATTTTACCGCCAAGCAGGTGTGCCCGTGAAACCGGTAACACAACTAGCCGCTGAAATGTCCATTGCTTACGCTCTTGCAGCAAAACGATCATGCCACCAAAAGCGGTGATCAAAACGTACATAGTTGCCATCCCCGGCACCGATTGATTAAAGCCATTACCGGTTATACCGCTCGTACCAGAAGCCGTTTGATAAACAACCTGAATATTATCCACCGCCCATTTTGAACGAGCGATATCATAAGCAGTTGAAGTGAGAATAGATTCATCTTGTATCGCATTCAGTGCCTGGGCGACACCTATACTGACCCACGTCGCAATCACCTCACCATTAACAGGTTGTATCGCTGTTTGAAGGGCTTGTAGCACCACATCAGTCTGGCTGATTTCTTGCGAATAGTATTCAATTTGTATCGGTTCAATATTCAACAAGCTTTGCTCATACCCAGCGGGGATCACAATCGCAGCAGCAGTTTGATCATCTTCCACGCGAGTGAGTGCATCTGATACGGTGAGTGTTGGATCATCGGCGTTCAGGTTACAGCTAAAATCCTCTACTGTGTCAAATGGGCATAAAACAAGTGAGGGATTCACCTGGCGTAGTTCTGTCAATAATTGTGTAGATGCCGCTGTGTTATCCAAATCAACAACATCAACACGAATGTATTGTAGCTGGCTGCCACCCCCAAAGGCAAACCCTAGAACCAATGCTAAAATAACCGGAACGACAAACAGATTAAATAGATTACCCGTATCTTGGATATAGACACGAATATCATTGATGGCAATTGTAAAGATGTAACGCATTGTCTAGACCTCCGCCCGGCGGTTGAACAAAATCAAGCCAATTCCAAAAAACAACACCCCCTGCCCCAAAAGGATAATCAAGTTGAGCAAAATATCTGTACTCCCCGCTGAGAGTTTATCCAGCGCATTTGTCCCCCAATAAATTAGTGATAAATAGCTCAGAGGCGGACCAAACGTCACACCGAACGCCCCCCCTAACATCGCTAAAACAATATTGATCACACCGCCAATCGGTCCGGCTTGTTCTGGGGTTGTGGTAAAACCAGCTAATAGCATTGCGATGCCTGTGGCAGCAAAAGACAATGCCAACACAACAGTGATAATACCGATAATATTCGTCCCCCAAATATTAGTTAATGTGCCAGTCAACAAGCTGGAAACCAATGTTAACGCCAAAAGCATAATGCTCAATTGAAAAACAACCGTGCCAAACGTACCAAACAATTTACCCGTTAAAATTTCAAAGCGTGTCGTTGGTGAAACGAATAATCGTTGTAGCGTCCCGGCACGGCGTTCCTCAATGATGTTTAACACACCAAACTGCGCAGAAAACAAGGCGAAAAATACCGCTTGCGATGCACCAACAGAAAGCAAAATCACTTCAAATAGGCTACGTGCATCACCGGAAATAATCGGTTGTTGGTTGATGGTGACAATACCTAAATCCGGCGAAAAGCCACAAGCATAAATCGGTTGAAGGGTGTCATCGGCAGTTTGCAGTTGTGATAAAACCGCTGGATTCAATTGAATCAGTGTGGTCAAAGCAGTATTGATAGCAATCGAACCGGTTTTATTGGTATTAATGATAGAATCAACCACAGCACGGACAACCGAGGCTGAAATCGGCACCCCTTGGCTGCCATAAACTTCAACCTGAATGGTTGGTTGAGCCGATATCGTTATTGGATCAACCCGAAAAGCCTGACTAAATTCAGAGGGGATGATGATCGCCGCAGCATAATCCCCATTGTCCACAGCGTCACGGGCTGCCTGGGGGTCATCTAGTTGGGTTAAGTCAATTAATTCGTATAAAGCAATTGGAGAGGTTGTATCTTGGTTTTGTGTGGCATCTTCTAACAATGGACAAGCTACAGCTGCCATATCATCGGAATTTTGTGGTGGCATCAACAATGAAATAAATTGCTGACCATAATTGATGCGCTGTTCTTGTTCAACAATACCCACATCTTGATTAACAACTACAACCGGAATGTTTGATAAACTAGCTGCGCCA
This sequence comes from Chloroflexota bacterium, assembly GCA_003696565.1. Classification (GTDB taxonomy): domain Bacteria; phylum Chloroflexota; class Anaerolineae; order Aggregatilineales; family Phototrophicaceae; genus DAOTWY01. The sequence continues at coordinate 36,028 of RFHA01000150.1, read as the reverse complement.
CCATCCCCACCAAAGACCAAAGCAACAATGGTAGAAATCACGAGAGGCGTAATAAACATCAACAGCAACAAGCTGCGATCCGTAAAAATTTGATAGTTATCCTTCCAGGCAATGGCGAGTATTTTTTTCATCATTAATCCCTTAAAGCGCGCCCAGTCAATTTAAGAAAAACGGCTTCTAAGTCCGGCTCACGCACTTCAACTGATTGAATTTGAACCCCATTGGAGTCCATCAGGTTAATGATATGAGGTAAAGCTTTGCGCCCACGTCTTGCCACAACTGTCACAAGTCCTTCAGTTGTATGCCCCGCACGGATCGCCGCCACAGTCCCCGTTGATAGTTTGTCAATTAAATCTGTTTGTGGAGCATCCGATGCCGTGAGTTCTTTGAGATTCAAAACTGTATAAGTGGCACTGGTTACACCTTCAACGTTTTGTTCAATGCGTTTGAGCAATGCCTCATCAACAACAGCCTCTCCTACATGAAAAAGCAGACGATCTTCCTCGCCAACTTGTTGGGTTAATTCTCCCTGGGTGCCTTGTGCGATGATTGTCCCATGATCAATAATTGCCACACGATCGCTTAGTTCTTGCGCTTCCTCCATCAGATGGGTGGTATATAACACGCTCATGTTGTATTCATCGCGCAAGCGAAAAACAGTATCAAGAATACGGCGGCGACTTTGTGGATCAATTCCAACAGTGGGTTCATCCATATAAACCAATTGCGGTTTATGCAGTAGCCCTACCCCAATATTGACGCGGCGTTTCATACCACCGGAAAACGTCTCTACCCGGTCATTTTGACGGTCTTTCAGGTCAATAAATTCCAACACTTCATCTACCTGCTTGCGCAGTACGCTACCACCTAAACCGTACATACGCCCAAAAAATTCTAAATTTTGCCTTGCAGTGAGTTTAGGATAAAGCGCAATCTCCTGTGGAATAACGCCTAATAACTTTTTAGCTTGAATGGGAGAATTGATGATACTATATCCACCAATTTTAGCGTCACCACTTGTTGGTGGAATAAGTCCGCTAATCATAGAGATTGTTGTTGTTTTACCTGCGCCATTTGGTCCTAACAGGCTAAAAATTTCTCCTTTACGGATGTCTAGATTTACTCCCTTAACTGCTTCTACGGTTGTTCCATCTCGGCGTTTATAGATTTTGACTAGCCCACGCGCCTCTACAATATTTTCCATATATCCCTCCCGATTGGATTGAGGCATAAACAGTTCAAGCATATCATATTGCTTATGAAGTAATACGCGGTAGCATGATGCCATGTTGCAATTTTATTTTGGGGAGTATGTGAGTAGCCAACAGTCTATAGACATGTATCATGCCTATATTAAAGAAGTGTATAAGCCTGCTGTTGAAGCAAAGAGGAGATGGCTTAAGCCAACGTCTGATTTAACTTCAACAATCAGTTAATATTCAATATAGCGTTTCCAAGCCTCTAAACCAGTGCCGACGGCAATCACCAAATAGCTTGTTCGAGGTATTTTTGGCTCCCAAAGCAGTTTCATCCCAACTTCATGATAAAGGCGATTACCTTTACGATGATTACATGACGAACAAGCACAAGCAGTGTTTGTCCAGGTATCTCGCCCACCTTTAGACCGTGGGATGATATGATCGATGCTGAAATCACTTTTACCCAGCACTTTACCTTTTTGTAATGAACCAGGTTTAGCACCGCAATAAATACATGTATATTGATCCCGCACCAAAACCCCCTTACGGCTCCAATGCGCGCGGCGACGAGGGACATTAATGTAAGTACGCAATGCAATGACTGATGGAACAGGGAATTTATCACGAACGGTATGTAAAAACTGACCGGTCTTTTCCACAATAATTGCCTTGCCAGCCAAAAGCAAGTTAATAGCACGCGGCACAGTGATTACAGAAAGCGGTTCCCAAGTGCTGCCATTGAGTAAAAGAACACGGTTTTGCATAATAGACGCTTGAGACACGTTAAAGCACCTCTCAACTCCAAATATTATGTTTTTGTCTCAAACTATTATATAACGAATTCAATTAAGTTGGATTTAAAAACAAGCAGGAAAGTGGAGCCAATTACCCACATATGACGCGAAAACACTTTCCTGCTTGGTTAGTTTAGTTGTTATGGTGCTAATTGCTTACAATAAGACGTGATTCTAAAGGTTTATCAGTTTGTATCTCGGTTGCTATCTGTTAGTTAGTCATACAACCGGCTACACAAATGCGCATGGTTGTACAGCGATGAATTCTTTGCCTATCATTAACTTCTTTGCCTGGTCTCACGCTGATATCCTTCTAATATGAATGCGCTCGAACGAAAACGGATTAGGTTTGTTTTGAGCATCGCTTTTCCCTTCTTTCCTAAGCAACAAAAAAGGACGTGAGTTTGTATCAGTCTCACGTCCTTTTCTTGGTTAAAAGAACATTTCGGGGATGGAAGTTTTATCAGAACACACCTCCCATATAACCCCCAAGAGACTGATATACTCGGCTAACAGACGTAACCCATTCACGTAGGATAGACTCATCAGTGCCATTAGCAAACATCATGCCATCTGGCAAATCGAAGCATCTAACTACGGACATACTATATAGTTTGTGTAAAATGGTTAGCCGAGTCATTTGTAATTACGCGCCTTTTTCCACGGTTGTGTTATTCAACATTTCAATAATACTTTCGCCAGTGATAAACACACGGCGCATCCCATTAGGCTTGCTTACACGCAGATGCCCTTTTTTAATCAAGCGTTTGAGGGTACTCAGACTGATGCCAAGTGCCTCAGCAGCTTCTTGACGGGAATAAACTGCACCAGGGTCAATAGCTGGTTTATTGCTCATGACTAATCCTTTATCAACTAGACAAACCATATCATATATTATAATGGTCGTCAAGAGATTTAATCAACCCTTAAATGACCTCAACGGGTCAGAGTGGATTTTGGGGTTGACAATCACTTAAAATTACCCGCATAATGAGGCGCAAAGGTGATGACGGAGACAGTCCACGAGGCTTTGACTCAACAGGGAATCAGCTACCATAGACTGAGAGTGCTGATAGAGGACAAACGTGGAATTCACTCCCGAGTGGGGAATAAACGCCCCTGCGCCGACAGGTGAACCGGTTACAAATTACAAAGTGACCTCAGTAGTCTGCTCCGTAAAATGCCGACGTAACAGGCAAACCCGTTGTTGAGAAATTGCTCGTTTGTAAGTTAGCAAAAAGTGCAAGTCATTACATTTATACCAAATGGGAGTATAAACACAAAACGCTAACGACTAAACCATGCATTACTCAAAATAAACGGGCTTAAGTGGGTGGTTCCTGTAAAGGGGTCATCAATCAGGGTGGTACCGCGAGCACGCTCGTCCCTGAAATTGTGGATTAGTCAACAGATTAACTCCGCGATTCAGAGATAGGCGTGTTTTTATTTTGTTGAGGTGAAGGAGAAATTATGCTGGATCAACTAGAAAAACTGCGCGAAGAAGCCCTTCAAGCTCTAGATACCATTCAGGATGAAGCTAGTCTACAAAGCTGGGCAGCACAGTTTATTGGGAAAAAAGGTGCCGTTACCCAAGCGTTACGCGGAATGGGACAATTGCCGAAAGAAGAGCGTCCGGCGTTTGGCAAATTAGCAAACGATGTGAAAGTGACGCTAGAAGCAGCTTACGCCGAACGTGAGGCGATGCTAGAAGCTCAAAGATTAGCGCATGACCTAGAAGAAGGTGAAATTGACATCACCTTACCGGGGCGCACATTGGAACGAGGACGTTTACACCCGGCAACCCAAACACTACGGCGTTTTTATCGTATTTGGGGGGATATGGGTTTTCAGGTGTATCGTAGCAGAGATGTGGAAACGGACGAAATGAACTTCACAATGTTGAATATGCCACCACACCACCCCGCCCGTGATATGCAAGATACGTTTTATACCACAGAGCCGAATATCATCTTACGAACTCATACCTCCGCCGGACAAATTAGGGCAATGCGTGAACTGGGAGAAAATGGTACTCAACCCATTCGGGTGATTCTACCTGGAATGTGTTATCGCTATGAACAGATCACAGCGCGCAGTGAAGTGCAATTCCACCAAGTAGAGGGATTAGTGATTGGACGCAACATCCGCATGAGTGATCTCAAGGGCACAATTACTGAGTTTGCTCGCCGGATGTTCGGTGCAGAAACACAAGTTCGCTTTCGCGCGTCTTATTTTCCATTTACTGAACCCAGTATGGAAGTCGATGTTTCCAGTGCAGATGAACGGCTGACAAAAGGAACTGGTTGGTTAGAAATTGCCGGTTGTGGCATGGTGCATCCGGTTGTTTTGCGGAATGGCGGATATGATCCGAGTGTATGGAGTGGCTTTGCATTTGGCATGGGACCAGAACGCATCACGATGCAACGTCACGATATCCGTGATATTCGGATGTTTTGGGGGAACGATTTACGCTTCTTGAAGCAATTTTAGGAGAGAAAGCAACATGCTTGTACCACTTTCATGGTTGAAAGAATTTGTCGAGATTGATGTACCGGTAGAGCGTCTGGCGGAGCGACTGACGCTTGCAGGATTAGAAGTTGCGCATTTGATTTATATCGGCGTGCCTCAGCAAGAGGTTGAGGGGGTGCGTTGGCCCAAATCGCATCATTTGGTTTGGGATAGGGAACGCATTTTGCTGGGGGCTATTCGTGAAGTTAAACCACATCCTGATGCAGACCGTCTGGTGCTGGCAATGGTGGATTATGGTGGTGATGAGCTGGAGCAATGTGTCACGGGTGCCCCAAATTTATTTGAATATAAAGACAAGGGACCGCTAGAACACCCCTTATGGACAGCCTTTGCGGCAGAAGGAGCAGAAGTATGGGATGGGCATAGCGACGAACCCAAACGCATGATCCTTAAAGGGCGTGCCTTGCGCGGAATTTATAATAAAAGCATGGTCTGCTCAGAAAAAGAGCTTGGCATTAGTGATGAACATGAAGGCGTGATTTTGATGCATGAAGACCCTGGTTTCCCACCAGGAACGCCATTAGCTGATGTATTGGGTGATGTCATCATGGAAATTGAGCTAACGCCCAACTTGGCACGGTGTTTTAGTATTTTGGGTGTCGCACGAGAAGTAGCCGCTTTGTTAGATAAGCCATTGAAATACCCATCCTATGACTACCTAGCAGAAGGCGCACCAATTGACGGCGCAGCCAAAATCGAAATCCAAGAACCTGGACTGAACCCACGGTTCACGTTAGCGTTGTTGCGGGATACGGTTGTTAAGTCATCACCAGAATGGATGCAAAGACGGCTGCGTGCTGTTGGACAACGCCCTATCAACAACATTGTTGATGTGACCAATTACATCACGTTTGAATTGGGACAACCATTACATGCCTTTGATTATGACAAGCTATTAGCGCGGAATAATGGCAATCCGCCGACCATCATCACACGCTTGGCACAACCAGGCGAAACATTAGAAACATTAGATGAAGTCAAGCGCACACTTGATCCGCACAATATTCTGGTGTGTGATACACAAGGCATCTTGAGTATGGGGGGGATCATCGGCGGTGCAGAAACCGAAATCGACGAAAAGACCAAAAACGTCTTATTAGAAGCGGCTAACTGGAACTTCATCAATATTCGCCGCAGTATGCAATCTCAGAAAGTTTTCACAGATGCCGGAACGCGCTTTAGCCGTGGGGTGCATCCAAGTCAAGCAATTTTGGGTGTACAGCGTGGCATTGAGTTGATGCGTCAAACCGGTGGTGGTCAAATCGCACAAGGTATTATTGATGAATACCCCGCCCCACCGCCAGATGTGCGTGTTAGCCTGCCTATCACAGAAATTCAGCGGTTGATGGGGATGACATTCACGATTGAGCAAGCCGCTGACATACTGTTACGGTTGGAGTTCGATGTCACCGTGGAAGGGGATACACTGCATGTCATCGTGCCAGATCATCGGATGGACATCAGTGATGACCCAATCATTGGGCAAGCAGATTTAATTGAAGAAATTGCACGCATTCATGGTTATGATGCTATTCCAAACACCATCATGGCAGATGCAATGCCACCTCAATGGGCAAATATTCATTTTGAACGCGAGGAACAAACCCGCGATTTATTAGTTGCACTGGGTATGCAAGAAAACATCAGCTACCGCTTTACAACACCAGAGCGTGAGGCACAGCTTATACCAGCGGGAAGCCCAAATCCCTGGGCAGAGGGTTATGTGACGTTAGCAAACCCAATCTCATCAGACAAAACAGTTTTACGGCACACAATCTTAATCAGCATGATTGAAAACGCGATCAATAATGCGCGATATGCTGAACGACAAATGACATTTGAAATCGGTAGCGTTTATATTCGACGTGATGGACAGGAATTGCCTGATGAGCCGCGTCGGTTAGGCTTATTGATGATGGGCAACCGCGCACCACAGGATTGGATGGGAAATGGTGCCAGTGGTGTATATGACTTCTATGATCTAAAGGGGATTGTAGAAAATCTTCTTGCAGGATTACACATACCGGATATTCGTTTCACACGAGCGAATCATCCATCATTCCACCCTGGGCGTTCAGCCATCGTGAAATCAGGCGAGGTTGTATTAGGCACATTTGGTGAGCTACATCCACTAGTTGCCCGCGCATTTGACCTAAAGCAAGCCCCCGTGATTGCTGGAGAATTTGACCTAGAAGCGATGCTAAATCAAATTCAAGAAGACCATGTCGTGCGTGCATTGCCGCTTACCCCACCTGTGCTAGAGGATATTGCATTGGTTGTTCAGGATAACATCACCGCTGCAGAAGTAGAGGCAGTTATCCGCAAAGCTGGCGGCGACCTACTAAAAGACGTGCGTTTATTCGATGTGTATCAAGGCAGTCCAATTGAAACTGGATACAAAAGCCTAGCATATAGCCTAACTTATCAAACCGATGAGCGGACACTCAATGATAAAGAAGTCGCCAAAATACGCACTAAAATTGTCAAAGCAGCAGAAAAACAACTAGGGGCAAAATTACGAGCATAACTATCAGCATGTGATATAAGATAAAGGTGTGGTTGCCAGGGAATTTATTCCTTGGCAACTATCATACCACTTTCAATATCCGCATTATGGCGTTAAAGATGTATCAACCAAGAATTCGTCCAACCATAGCGCAATATCAGTGATTAAATCAGGTTGATTGTGTAATAAGGTCGTTCCGATGCCAGAGTTTTCAAACAAGCGTAAGCGGATTTCACCAAGGGCAAGTCTTGCTAGGGCTTGGGCGACATCATAATCGGCGGTATCCGTTTGACTGGCAGCAATATAAAGCGGGCGCGGGTTGTAATCTACCAAAACATTCACCAATGTATCACGTGTTACTGGGCTGATTAAAACAACCGCGTCACAACGCAGATCACCAGCACACCCAATTAACGCCTGGTCCGCACCTTCCCGTACACCAATCACGGCGATTAACCCGGGGTTGATAGTCTCTAATTGAATAAATTGAGAAATAACGTCCTCAAACGATTCAAAATCCTGGTTCACACCTATTTCTGCCACGAGTACGGTGTATCCAGAGCTATATAAATGATGAGGAAGTTCTCCCCATTCTGAGTGTGGCGCACCGAGTAAAATCACCCCGGGCAACCGTGGCAAAATCAACTGGTCTTCAATATTGACGGGTTGGCTTTCATACAATTGCCCAAAAATCATCCCTCCATTACGGAGTGGAATCTGTACTGTTTTAGCAATCGTATTATTAGAGGATTCCACAACCAAGGGGGGCAAAGCGGCATTAGCGGGTATAGATGCTGCCTGTGGGATATTTTGCCCAGGGTTAACACCAACAGGTTCTGTAGGGCGAATTTGAAACAGCGCAGAGGTAGGTTGAATGGTCGGGGCAGTGTAATCCCATGTAGGAGTCAAGGTCGGCACTTCCGGGTTCAGTGCGCTACAAGCCGTACCGATAAGCATAACTCCCAAAAAACTAAACCTAAACCGGTTTAGCAAAGATAACCATACGCTCACAACCATCTTCATATGGTGCAAAATCTGTATCCCCATAAACCCCTTCAACTTCAAAACCACTTAATTGCAATAAAAGCCGCATTTCAGAGAAGAAATAATAATATAACACCAGCGGGGCAAATGTGCGTTTTAAGGTGTTATCCGGCAGAATTTCATCATAAATCCATGTCACTCGTAGTATTTGCGTTACTCGATCTAGCATGCTGTGTGATTGCTGCATGACCAGATGCCCAGTTTCTGGTTCCAAAAATGTACGCTCCATCATGATTGAATCCGTTTCTTGTGTGGCGAAGATTTCCCCCGCATTGGGCAAATCCAACACAAGCAACCCGTCATCCGCAATCCAAGAGCGTAATTGCTTAAGAACAGTCAACTGATCTTCTTGTGTATGAAAGTGCATCATACCATTATATGGGACAAGGACGAGTTTAAATTTTTTGTCTAACTGATAAGTCCGCACATCACCATGATAGAGTGTCATGGATAAACCTTGTTGTTGCATAGCCTGTTCTGCACGGACAAGCATGGCTTTTTCATAATCAATGCCATGAACATCATATCCTTGCTGTGTTAATGGGATCATCACACGTCCCGTACCACACCCAATATCAATAATTGGGTCACCATATTGTTCTGCTAAGCTAAGATAAAGCGGAATGTCATCATCTTTATCACTGTTTTCAGCATCATAAAAGCGAGCTATTTTACCGTAAAATCCTGTTGTCATTTTTTGTCCTGTTGTCGTTTCAAAAAATCATCCACTGCTTTCAGATGTGGTTCTGCCGCCCATAAAGGCGGAAAAATTTCGCGCTCCGTCTGTAAAGCCTGCTCATAAGGCTGCCCTAAACCAGCACGCAACAGTGCTTTAATCCCTCGTACAACATCCGGTGGTAAATCTGCAATGTGTTTGGCAAAGTGAAGTGCATGGTCATAGGCTGTGCCTGCTTCTACAACTTTATTGGCTAAGCCGAGTGTCAGCAATTCGTCTGCCCGGATGATATGACCACGTAGTAACAGATCCATGGCTTTTGAATAGCCGACCAAACGCATTAAACGTTGCCCAGCCCCCCACCCCGGTGTGAGTGCAAGGCGAATCTGAACGAAGCCCATACGGACTCGTTCATCCACAATGCGCATATCACAAGCAACAGCGATTTCGCTCCCACCGCCTAATGCATAGCCATTGATAGCCGCAATGACTGGAATAGGCAATTTTTCTAGTTGAAGTAGCGCATCTCCCATCAAGATGATAAACCGCCGGGCATCTTCTTCGCTTGGGTAGCGGCTCAATTCAAATAGATCACCCCCACTGCAAAAAGCCTCCTGCCCTGCGCCAGTCAGAATAACTGCACGTATATTTGTGTTTGTTTGCAACTGAGTTATCAACGTTGCAAATTGCTGCATCGCCGCCAAATTTAAAGCATTCAGCGCAGTTGGGCGGTTAAATTGAATTGTGACAATACCATTTGTGTCTTGTGTATATTCAATTTCGTTTATCATGCAGGGAACTATAGCGTAGGTCAAGCGTAGTTGTCAAAGGGTATTACCTTTGCTAAAATGCCACAAAGCAAAATTGGGTGAGAGAAAAAATGATGAGCAAAAAATTATCTATTTTTATTGTTTTGTTATGTCTTATCAGTATCAACCTGGTCTCCAACGCCCAGTTTGACGGTGTGATTGTCACAATTACCCAGAACGTTAATATCCGTGTTGCACCGGATGAAAACGCCGAACGTTTGGGCACAGTCCGCGCAGGCACAACAATGAAATTAGACGGACGAGTTGAAAGCGGTACTTGGGTCCGCGGTATCACTCAAAATGGTACGGTCGGTTGGATTGTTTCCGGTCCAACGGGGTTAAGTTTGAGTCAAATTATTGGATTACCGATTATCAGCCCGGATGCGCCATTCACGCTTTCCCCACCAGAAGGCGGTGCCGCGCCGGCATCATCGAGCGCGTCAGCTGCTCCTGTAGTTAATACAGCCCCGGTGCGTGGCTTTAGCTATGGTGGGCATATTGCAGGGTTTGATGAATCTGCGATGAATTGGATGCAATACAGTGGGATGACGTGGGTCAAAAAACAATGGCGTTATGTCGACGGTCAAAATCCGGCAGATGCGCAGGGATGGATCGATGCAGCACATGCTTATGGCTTCCGAATTTTGATCGGCGTGGTCGGTTTGAACAAATATGATTTAAACAACCCCGGTTATTTTGATCGTTATGCGTCCTTTGTGGCAGGGTTAGCCGCGCTTGGCGCAGATGCCATTGAAGTATGGAACGAGCCTAACATTGACCATGAGTGGCCCGAGTTTCAAATTGACCCAGCGCGTTATACAGAATTATTGCGCGTCTCATACACAGCTATCAAAAACGCCAACCCCAATACACTTGTTATCAGTGCTGCCCCTGCCCCCACCGGTGCCGAATCAGCGTTTCCGGGGCGTGTGATGAATGATGATAACTTCTTAAGAGGCATGGCAGCCGCCGGTGCTGCGAATTATATGGACTGCATTGGGGCACATTATAATGAAGGAATTTTGCCACCAACAGCAACAAGCGGTGATCCACGCGGTAACAGCGGATATTATACGCGCTATTTACCATCAATGATTAATGTATATTACAATGCTTTCCGTGGACGGCGACAAATTTGCTTTACTGAGCTTGGGTATCTTTCTCCAGAGGGGTTAGGTCCGTTATCACCCAACTTTGCCTGGGCAGAAAACGTCACCGTCGCCCAGCAAGCTGCTTGGGTTGATGGTGCTGTGAGCTATGCAGCGCGCAGTGGACGAGTACGGTTAGTTATCATCTGGAACATTAATTTTACAAACTATGGTGCAGACCCGATGGCGGGCTATGCCTTAATCCGCCCAGATGGTAGTTGCCCAGCATGTGATGCGCTGGCACGTTAGTCGTAATTGATATTGCAAGTCTTGCCCTTGTTCATGGCTTTTATCTCTAAATCTGAACAGGGCATCATATTTATCTTGAGGAAATCACTGAGGAGCGGATGACAGAAGAGACATTTTATGAGTATCCAGGGGAAGAAGAGGAAAACGACACACCAGAAAGTATCGGCTGCTGGATTGTCGGGATTGTGACATTAGTTGTTTTTGGCATACTGGTCATCATCGGGTTATTTTTACCGCCATTCAACTTAGGTGAGCGTATTTTCCGTGACTCGTATGCTATTTTGGATGCTCAAAATAATGCCGCTGCTGTCATTCGTCCATCTACCGGGCAACCAGAGTTCACGTTAAGTGTAAACCCAGACATGCCAGGTATTGAGTTTGGCGTTAGGCTTGATTCTTCCACCACATCGCCGGAGAATTTACCCAGTTATTTAACGCCAATTGCACCGGTATATACCATTACTACCACAGGCACACCACCAGACACGATCTTTTTAACACTGGATTTAGAAAATCCGCCAACTAGCCTGACTAACGTAGACTTATACGGTCGATATGGTCATGAATGGCGATTTATCCCGTATCAAATTACCGGTAAGCGTTTTAACGCGCAAGTCAGTGATTTACCCGATCAAGTAACAGTTGTTTCAACAGAGGCAAGTACCCCCTTAATTTTTACGACACTAGATTTTGGGCAAACCATCACACAGGAGGTTGCTAGTCTTTCCACTGTTATTACACCAGTTGGAATGCAACCCGCCCTACCAACGACACCACAGCGCACATTGATCGGTAACTTAGCGGGTGGGTTTACACTTGGGGCTGATTACCGCGTTATGCCCCTGATTCGTAATTTTAGTGATCCGCGTGCCATTGATATAGAAACCGTTGTGGGCATCATCAGCAATGAATCATTGCGTCAAGAACATATTGGACAAATCACAACATTCACATTGGCTGGTGGATACAGTGGCGTTATGATCGACTACCGCGATATTCCAGAAGATCAGCGGGAGAACTTTAGTCGGTTTATCCACGATTTGGCTGCTAGTTTAAAGAGTAACAACTTATTGCTTGGTGTGGTTATCCCATCTCCCACGCAAACTGAAGCTGGTTGGGAAACTGGTGCCTACGATTGGCAAGCCATTGGTGCTGTGAGTGATTACGTCAAAATTGAGCTAAAACATGATCCATCGTTATTTGCCCCCAATGGGTATGTGGACACCATGATGCAATGGGCAATTGGACAGGTTAGCCGTTATAAAATCATCATCTCGCTCTCAGCTTTGTCTGTTCGGGAATCAAACGGAATATTTACACCGATCACTTATGATGAAGCCCTCGCTGCTTTAGGGAATGTTAGCATTGAGGCATCTCGCAGCGAAATCGGCACGATTCAACCTGGTGCAGAAATCCGAATCAGTTTAGATGGATTTGATGCCATACCTGGAATTGATGAAATCGTGCGGACTCCGTTTGTGGATTATTTCAGCGATGACAACACATTAATGGCACGAATGTGGTTGACAACCAGTGATGCGCTGCGCTTTCGTATGGATCGTTTTCAGCCATATGGCGTAACAGGAATAGCCTTTAACGATCTATTAAACCCTGGTGTGGCGGACGGTGTATTAGAAGAAATTCTAAACTATAGTATGCAGCTACCAGCAACACCTCATAATGGGTTATTTATGTTGAATTGGCGGGTAGAAAGTGCGGAAGGTCTGGTCACAGAATTCACCACCAGTTTTAATGAGGAAGTTGTAGTAACACTGAACGCGCCAGATGGCAATTATGCCGTCAATGTTTCAGTCAGTGATGGACAAATTACCAGCAATAGACAAGGAGCGGCAGTTGCGTTGTATGCCTCAACCCCTACTCCCACGCCGTTGCCGACAGCCACGCCAACACCAACCGCCACACCAACTGCCACGTTAGAAGCCATTATCCCAACACAAGCCCCGGCAGCTAACGCACCAATACCTGGTGGCATTGTTCAACGTGGACCGGGAAGCATCGCCGTCGGAAGTTTTGAATACGGTGGGCATGTTACCAGTGCTAGCAGTGAACGTGCCATTAACGCCATGCGGATTGCCGGAATGACCTGGATGAAAGTTCAAATCCGTTATGGACTTGGCAGTGGTACGCAATACGCCGCGGAGCAAATTCAAGCTGCACATGGTAATGGCTTCAAAATTGTGCTAGGTATTGTGGGGTCACCAGCAGAACTTGCCGCTGGTGGTGGTGATTATATCCGGCAATATGCAGCATTTGTGGGGGAAGTGGCAGGGTTAGGACCAGATGCTATCGAAATATGGAATGAGCCAAATCTGGATCGCGAGTGGCCCACTGGACAAATCAGCGGCGGGAATTACACAGCTCTCTTAGCGGCGTCTTATCAGGCGATCAAATCACGTAACCCCGGCGTAATGGTCATCGCAGGTGCGCCCGCCCCAACTGGTGCAGAAGCGGTGTTTCCTGGGCAAGTCGTAAATGATGACAACTTTATTGCACAGATGATGCAAGCAGGTGCCATCAATTACATGGATTGTATGGGAATGCACTATAATGAAGGATTAGTAACCGGTAGTGCAGTGAGTGGTGACCCAAGAGATAACTATTACACACGTTATTTACCCACGCTATTAAGCCGCTATTGGAACTTAATCAATGGGCAAGTGCCAATTTGCATCACAGAGTTAGGTTATTTAACTCCAGAGGGGTATCCACCATTAACACCGTTTTTTAGTTGGGCACAAAACATGACAGTGGCACAACAAGCTGCTTATTTGGCAGATGCCGCTGCATATCTTTCTCAAACGGGGCAGGTACGGATGATGATTGTGTGGAATATTGACTTCACACGATACGATGCTGACCCAATGGCAGGATATGCTATAATCCGTCCTGATGGAAGCTGCCCGGCATGTAACGCATTAGCAGGAGCAAGATAGGAGAATTTATGGCAACACAAACGCTTATTAATCGACAAATCAGAGGCTTTGCCTTCGCCTGGACGGGATTAACCATTTTGGTAGGGATGATCGTCTTTTTTGCCATTTACTTAACATATAACACATCAAACCCACTAGACCAAAGCCAAGGCATATCCCTGCCAGATGGTAATGGTTCAAATGACAATAATGTCGCGTTGCCGATTGCCTCTAAGGCGACCGATGTACCCGCAGCCACCCCTGTCCCCACACTTGTTGCTGCCGCGCCCATTGCCCAACAACCAGAAACGATTGAAACAAGTAATCAGCCAACAATCATGCAGGATTCCCCCCAGCCAGTCCCGACCATTTTGCCAGTAAACGTGCCGGACTATCAGGTGGGTATTCAAGTTCAATACAGCCTTGATCTTAACCCAGACACACAGCGTATTTGGATGAACGATGTCAACGCCCTGGGGTTAAATTGGATTAAACAGCAAGTCCGCTGGGAAGAAATCGAGATCAATCCTGGTGAATATAACTGGGCAAAGCTTGATTTGGTATTACCCATCGCCCACGAATATGGTTTTAAGGTGCTGGTTTCTGTGGTTGCTGCACCAGACTGGGCGCGTGAACCCGGTGCCGATTTAACTGAAGATGGACCTCCAGCAGATTTGCAAGATTTTGCTAACTTTTTAACCGCGATGATGACACGTTATCCGGGTTATATCCATGCTGTTGAAGTTTGGAACGAACCCAACCTCAAGCGTGAATGGGCATCTGTGAATGGGTTAGATGCAGCGCGTTTTGTAGAAATGATGCGCATCGCTTATACCACAATTAAAAACCTTGACCCAGGTGTGATTGTCGTCAGCGGCGCGCTTTCCCCCACCGGTGGTTATGTTGTACCAGAAACTGGCGAAGTGACCGCTATTGACGATTTTGATTATCTCGATCAGGCGTTACAAGCTGGTCTTTTAAGCTGGACGGAATGCGTAGGCGCACATCATAACGGATATAATATCGGACCAAGTGTAACATGGGATAACGTTGTGGATGACCCAACAGCACAATTCCGTGGTCCGTTTGATAACCCGCATCATAGCTGGTCATTTGCCAGTACGTTGCAAACTTATGCTAACAAAATTGCCGTAGCGGGCGGATGGCAACGGTTATGTGTGACAGAGTTCGGTTGGGCTGTAGCAGAAGACCTGGAAGGCGTGCCGGATTACTTCGGCTTTGCGTTGGATAACACGCTGGAAGAACAAGCCCAATGGACAATTGAAGCCCTGAACAACATGGAAGAATGGGGCATTGTGTGGTTGGCATTCATCTGGAATTTGAACTATGGACCACAAGCAGGCTGGAGTACCGAAAGCGACAACACCCCCTATTCCTTGATTGGACCAGGGTTTACCCGCCGTCCGGCGTTTGATGCCATTGTAGAATGGACTGCTGCACGTAACACAGGCAATTAGCTTATGTCTATCATCATGAATAGCAAGGTCAGGTTGATGATCCTGACCTTGTTTGTTGTCTTTATAATCGTTGTTGGTTTGTTATTGATAACACGTCAAAACCACGATCCCTTTCATGCTGATGCCATCATTGACCCACCTTTTACATCGTTAACGTATGGTGTGCAAATTTTTGGTTGGTGGGATGTGGATGGCACAACATTAGGGCATCATCTGGAATGGGTGCGATTGTTGGCATTTACCCATGCCAAGCAAATTTTTGCCTGGCAAGATATTGAACCAAATCCAGATGAGTGGCACTTTGATGTGGCTGACCGAATCGTATCAGAAGCTGAAAATAAAGGGGTTTACCTGGTTGTGCGCCTGAGCGATGCTCCAGATTGGGCACACCCGAGCTTACCCCCTCAGTCAGAAGGGTCATATGTTGATGCTCCAGCAGATAATCCAGATGACTGGGCAGAATTTTGTGGGATGGTAGCAGCCCGTTATGCTGGGCGCATTCGCGCTTACCAAATCTGGAATGAGCCTAATTTATCGCGAGAATGGGGAAATCGCCCACCGAATGCAGCGGATTATGTGGTACATTTACGGGCATGTAGTGAAGCAATTCGTGCCGCTGACCCCAATGCGATTATCATCTCTGCGGGGTTATCACCAACTGGTAATATGGATGACACAGCACACCGCGATGATCTTTACTTACAAGCGATGTATGATGCAAACTTTCAGCAATATGTTGATGTTGTTGGTGTTCATGCGCCAGGCTGGGGTGTACCCCCAGAGTATGGACCAGATGACGCAGAACGAGACGGACGTGGGCGATGGGCAACCTTCCGTCGTGTAGAGGATTTACGTAAAATCATGATTGCAAATGGGGATGCCGCCCGCCAAATTGCTATTTTAGAAATGGGTTATACAATTGATCAAACCAATCCAGACTATGCTTGGCACGCGGTGAATGAAGCACAACAGCGTGATTATTTAGTGGCAGCCTTTCGATATGCAGCAGAACACTGGAGACCCTGGGTTGGATTGATGTCTGTGATTTATTTTGCCAAACCTGGTTGGACACAAGCCGATGAACAATTTTGGTGGGCATTAAATGACGCAGAAACTGGTGCGATCCGTCCTGCATTTGCTGGATTAGCTCAAATGGAAAAGTATTGCGGTGATGTGATCTTCCCCGCGCGTGATGAATATGAGTCAGCTTATGCCCCAGAGTACAATCCTTGCCATTAGTTTATTCTTTCATCTATTAGCCACAGCAGTTTGGGTTGGGGGGTTAATTATCACCAGTTTGTTGGTGTGGCCCGAAGTCCGCCGCACCTTAGAAAACACCCCAACGCTATATCATCTGTTGAGCCGATTAAGAAAACGTTTCATCCCTTGGGGGAATTTGAGTTTAGGCGTGTTGATCGTCACAGGGCTGTTTCAAATGTCGTTGGATGAAAATTATGATGGTTTTTTGACGATCAATAATCAGTGGAGCGTGGTTATTCTGCTAAAACATCTCGCCATTGGGGGCATGATTATCAGTGGGGTGTTGTTACAATATGGCATTATACCGGCATTGGAGCGCACCACCTTATTGCTAGAACACGGTAAAGGTGACCCAGATGAGTGGCAAGCACTCCGGCGCAAAGAGGTTCGCCTGACAGCATTTAATGTGGTTTTGGCGATATTGGTGTTAGGGTTCAGTGCTTGGGCGGGGTCATTATAAAGAGTAGGGAAGCTATGTCTGGTCGTGTTAGCTACATTATCGCTGTAATTCTGCTCTTGCTAGGCGCAGGGCTGCGGGTATGGAATTTCACAACGCTACCTAGCGGATTCCACGAGGATGAAATTATTAACATTCGCATCGCAGAAACTGCAAAAAGCGGCAACATTGAAGTCTTTTATGACCTTGGTGGAGAAGGACGTGAGGGATTTTATCAGATTACGCTAGCGTTCGTCACTTCAATGATAGGTGGTGGAACACTAGGGTATCGATTACTTTCGCTGTGGGTCAATTTAATTATGTTGGCAGTGGTATACGCTGCGGGTAAACGCTTGTTTGGTGCGGTTGGTGGCTTAAGCGCAATGGGGTTGCTGGCTGTAAACTTGTGGAGTAATTTGCTTTCACGTCAGGTTATCCCATATACCATGCTACCCTTTTGGGTTGCTGTGGTTATCCTGATGCTGTCCATAGCTCTGCCCATTTATAAACGCCGGCGTAAACGCGGTGACAACACCACAATCGCCGCCTTTTTAGGGGTGCTTATCGGCATTAGCTTGTATATTCATCCGGTTGGCTTGCTTATTTTGGCGTTCAGCTCGCTATTCATCATCTTTATGTTAGCCTCTGGGCAGCAGATGTCTCGGCGACGACTCAGTTATATTGGTTTTGCGCTGTTGATTATTATCATCATGGGTATGCCATATCTGATTTCATCACTTCGTAACCCGCAACTAGGTGGGATTGATCGTCTAATTGGTGAAAAAGCAACACTGACCGCCAACGCTGTTTTAGATGGTATCAGTGCTTTAGGCATCCGTGGTGATGCAAACCCCTTGCATAATATACCAGGTCGCCCATTGTTTGAACCCGTGGCATTGGTCATGATGATCATCGGTTTTCTGGTTGCCCTGCGAGATTGGCGACAACCACGCTTTGCATTACTTTTAATTGCAAGTTTAGTTTTGAGTCCAGTTTTTCTATTTTCTGCCAAAGTACCAAATTTTTTAAATTATGCGGCATCACTTCCAATATTGGTTTTATTTTTTGGACTTGGTATTACCATTCTTATGGACTATCTGCCGCGTTGGGTCATTGTAGGTGGAGCTGGGTTATTAATTATTGCAAATGGCTTTTGGACAGTGCAGGACTTATTCATCAATTGGCAAAACACCCCAAGCGTACAAGCCACAAAGCATTATCGCCTAGGACAATTAGCCGCCTATATTGACCGAACAGCTGACGAGTATCCAACAATTATTTGTGGCTGGACAACCAATCAAAGCCCAACATCCTCCCAATTGACAGATGCCCAATTAATCTCAATTATGTTAAATCGTAAAGACTCGTTCAACATACGCTACGTTGATTGTTATAACGCATTAGTTTTTACCAATGGTGGAGAAACACAACAAATCATCCTGCCAAATCCGGCTAATATCATGGAGGCGCATCCAACCATTAGAGCGTGGTTACAAGCTGGAGATTATGTCCAGGATATCCATCTCCCCCCCGATGGTGTATTGTTGCTCAATCAAAAAGCCGAATTAGAGGCGTTACTAGGGCAACTAACTGATCCGGTTATTGGGTCAAAGGTCAGTTATGCACCAGAAGCAGGTGGTTCATCAGAAGTGGTTTTTAATACTCCGATCAGTTTCGGTGGTAATGTCACATTTTTGGGATATCAATTAGTGAATGGACAAGACTATCACCCTGGAGACATTATCACGCTTATCACCTATTGGCGCACCCAGGGGAAAGTCCCGCCAGATTTACGATTATTTACACATATTTTATCTGACCCAGGAGCAAGCCCGCCGGCAAATACCGATATATTGAACCTAAACCCACGTTATCTACAAGATCGCGATGTATTCATTCAGGTCACATATATTGTACTGCCCACCTCATTACCAGCGGGGCAATATCAAGTTTCCATAGGAGCCTATCAAACCACTAGTGACTTACGGCTAGATGTGTTAGATAATGGTCAAGCGCGAGGCACGCGCATTTTTCTGCAATCACCAATACGTATTCAATAATGTTTGAGATTCTATTTCTTGGCACATCAGCATCTGCCCCATCAGTCTATCGTGGGTTAACGTCTTCGGTTATTTTGGCAGGTGAGCATCGTTTTTTAATTGACTGTGGAGAAGGCACACAACGCCAAATTCTACGCAGTGGCATTGGTTTTAAAAAGTTGACCAAAATCCTCATCACACATTCTCATTTGGATCATATTCTAGGGTTAGGTGGATTGCTTTCCACGTTTGTCCGTTGGGAAGGTGGAATCAATGAAATTGAAATTTGGGGCGGTAAACCTGCTTTAGACCGCATTCAAGCGTTGATTTATGATGTTGTACTGAGAAACGAAAAACCACCGATCCCTATCCATCTCATTGACATCACAAAGCCTGGCAAAATCATTGAAACCAAGCGATTTAGTGTAACAGCATTCCCAGTAACACATCGCGGGCATGGTAATTGGGGGTATGTTTTTGAAGAACACGCCCATCGCCCGTTTTTAGTTGAAAAAGCTGAGGCGTTGGGTGTACCTGCGGGACCAGAGCGCGGCAAACTAGTCAAAGGGGATGCTATCACACTATCAGATGGTAGAATTATCACGCCGGATATGGTCTTAGGGGAACCAATCAAGGGTACTAAGTTGGCTTATGTAGGTGATACTGCAAGAACAGATAATTTAGTTGAATATGTCCAGGATGCTGACACATTAGTAATTGAAGGCACATTTTTAGATAGTGAAGCAACAGAAGCAAGTTTGTTTGGGCATATCACAGTCAAACAAGCAGCAGAATTGGCAATTAAAGCCAACGTAAAATCGTTATTAATTAACCACGTCTCAAGGCGGTATCGTGAGCGAGATATGATTGCAGAGGCGCAAGGTGTTTATCCAAGTGCTTATGTTGTGCGGGATTTAGATCATTTTATGATCCGACGGGGACAAACCGCGCTCAAAAAAGATACCGAACCCGAAATAGATGATCTGTTAGATTAAACACGACTAAGCGTTTCATCATGCTGGTACAGAAATGTTATTGCATCATCTAAGGTTTCGATTCGTCGAAATGGTGTCCGCATTAGTTGCGTCACAATCCCTATCAAAAAATCCCGCATTGCATCTTGTTCATCAACAATCAGTAACCACCCAAAGTTAGGATGGTTCAAACTGCTAAGTGTGTTTTTTAGCTTGATGATGTTAAGAGGATACTTTGTGATCAAACGTCGATCAACAATTAAATGTACTGTATCATTTTTAAGTGTGGCTAACAGCAGATCATTAACCGGATTTAAATCCTCAAATGTAACTTCATCAAAGCCTGTAACTAGCAAAATGCGATTATTAACTTGCCAAGAAATTTTTACGGGCATTTTATTGATGCCTATAGTTTGATCATAAAATCGAATCGAGATCAATCATCCCTTCGCTATAGATTGTACCAGGTTTTATGATTTGTGGTTTAGTTGTATCAACAGTTGCTATCAGATCGTAAGTTGTTGCGCCAGTAATACGAACGGGAACAATCTCCCCAATAGGTAGCTCGCCTTCAACCAAGACATACCCATCAATTTCTGGCGCATCACGATAACTGCGCCCCAAGCTAATAGTTTCATCTAGCAGATTACCGTTTTCGTCTTCTCCGGCACCATGCCCTTCCACCAAAATATCCAATGTTTTGCCCACGAACGCTTGGTTTTTCGCCAGGCTAATCTGCTGCTGATGTTCCATAAGACGTTCCCAACGAGCCTGTTTTACCTCATCTGCCACATGATTAGGCAAGGTGGCACTAGGTGTTCCAATCTCATAGGAATATTTGAAAACCCCAACACGATCAAATTGCAGGTCATCCACAAATTGCATGAGTGCATCAAATTCTTCATCCGTCTCACCAGGATAACCAACGATAAATGTTGTTCGGACGGCAAGTTCTGGCATTGTTTGTCGTAATTTAGAAATTGTTTCATAGACCCATTCGATTTTTGCCGGTCGCTTCATCCGTTTCAGTGTTTCACGATGCCCATGTTGTAATGGAATATCCAAATACGGCAAAACTTGCTTATGCTTTGCCATTGTCTCCATCAAGCGTGGGGTAACATACCCAGGATAAGCATACATAATGCGAATCCATGGGATTTCCGGCGCGGCGGCGACAATTTCATCTAAAAGATGTGCCAAGCCATCCTTCAGCCCTAAATCGTAGCCATAATCTGTGCTATCTTGGGCGATGAGCATGATTTCCTTCACGCCAAGTTCTTGTAAGCGGACTGCTTCCGCAACGATTGATTCTACCGGACGACTGACCGCTGTTCCTTTGATTTTAGGGATGGCGCAAAAAGCACATGGACGGCGACACCCATCTGCGATTTTGAGGTAGGCACTTGCCCCCTGCACGCTGGCACGTAATACACCACGTTCATCTAAGCCAACAACTTTCGCATCAGTTGGTAAGTGATACATCGGTTCTGGATGTTTGCGCTTACGAAGCCGTTTGATTAAATCAAAAATATCCATCCAGCGGCGTGTACCAATAACACCATCCAACCCTGGTACGTATTGGATCAAATCCTTACCATAACGTTGAGACAGGCAACCCGCTGCGATCACCATTTGGTTCGCGGTTTTAATATCCACTAATTCCCTTAAAGCGTTGATGGATTCTTCCTTAGCAGCGTCAATAAATCCACAGGTATTAACAATCAACACCTCAGCATGAGTTGGATCACCTACCCCATGCATACCGTGTTGATTCAAGATTTGTGCGATGCTTTCAGAATCAACGGTATTTTTTGAACAACCCAGGCTCAACAGATAATACTTGTTCTTCATCCTATCCATCCTTTGAAGGTGTTAATCGAATCGGTGTCATGCGTGGCGGTAGAATCGCCGTTGGTGATGGTGTCAACGTCATTGTTGGCGTTGACGTGATAGTCGGCGTGGATGTAATGGTTGGCGTATTGCTCGGTGTATAAGTAGCCGATGGCGTAAGCGTCATGGTCGGTGTATTACTTGGTGTATAGGTTGCTGATGGTGTAAATGTCAGTGATGGGGTCAATGTTATGGTCGGTGTATCACTTGGCGTATAAGTGGCTGACGGCGTAGGACTTGGACCTGGTGTAGATGTAGGGGTACGTTCTGCGATGATTGTTGCGGCAATCTGCTCACGTGTTGGTGTGGGTGTAGCGGTGAAAATCGGCGTGGGGTCATAGCCGGGTCCTGTTTGAATATCCAAGTCATTTGCTGTAAATCGAATATCTACCCGTTGACCACGCCCACCAAACACACCTTGTTGTTGCCCATTGTAGATAATATTTAACGCCCGCGCATTGGTTGCAACAAGCACAATTTCATTTAAGCCATCAAATTGCATAACCTCACCTGGCTTAGCGATGCCAACAAACTGCTCTGCCCCATCTACTGTAATTTGCGCCCAAGATCGTTGTTGAAATTCAACTGTAATGGCAACACCACTGCCAGTGTAATTACTAGGCAACATCGGCAAGGGAGAAGCCTGTGGACGCGGAGTAAACGTGGGTGGAATTGTTGGCGTTGGTGATGGTGGTAATGCGGCTAAAATATCTGGTGAACTTTGTGAGGTCGTTTGTGATTGTTGCAATAACTGTATGACAACAAACACAATAACCGCAACAGCTGCACCAGCAACTAATGCCACTGTTATGATATTGATTATCCTGAGGAAACGTTGCCGGGCAGCGTCCTGCTGATCTCCTAAGGGGATGTGTTGTTTATTGGGATTGGTATCGGTTAATTTGCGTGATAGGATGGCGTTTTCTGATGTATCACGCTTACGCCGAGATGCACGCCGCCCACCACCGAGAGTCGATTCATAATATTGAATCACGAGGTCTTCATCTAGCTTAAGGAAGCGGGCATAGTTACGTAAAAAGCCACGGATTTGTACCTCAGACGCACCGACATTAAACTGTCCTTGTTCAAAGGATTCTAAGATATACCGACGAATACGAGACTTCGCAACCGCGTCGTCTAACGTCAGCTCTTGTTCTTCCCGTGCTTCTTTAAGATAACGACCAAGTGAATAGGAGTCCATAAAGCAGTTCTGTAAACAAAACGACCCCAAACCAAACAAACGGCGGGGTCATTGTTAAGTGAATTAAAAAGTGTGTTTACTCACCAGCCGGTGTTTGTCCTTCTTGTGGCGCATCGTCTTGTTGTAGTTGCTCCACTGCTTCTTGCACCGTAGTGGCTGGGATAACCTCAGTCTGCATGTCCTCAGCTTGCGCCTGGACATCTTCTGAGTCTTCTAGTGCTTGTGCTTCTTGTGCGGCTTCACGTTCACGCTTTGCAAGATATTCAGCCAACTCGTCTTCCCGCACAACCGTAATCTTCAGTACAGGTGAAATTTCTGTACCTAGGCGTACTGGCACTTCATGGGTGCCCAATTCACGCACACCTTGCTGACTAATCCGTCGACGGTTGATGTCTACACCAGTTTTTTCTAGCAGGGCATCTGCAATTTCTTGAGTAGTCACCGAGCCAAATAACTTGCCCGTTGAAGCGGCACGACGACCAAAGATTAACTCCACGCCGTCAATAATTTTCGCCAATTCATTCATCTTATTTTCCAGCGCGGCACGCTTGGCGGCGGCTTGTTCGCGCAGTTTGGCGGCACGTTTTAATTCAGCTTCTGTGGCTTGAACAGCTAATCCTTTGGGGATTAGGAAATTCCGTGCGAACCCGTCTGCGACATCGATCACTTCACCCGCCACACCATGCTTATATACATAATCCAGGAGGATAACTTTCATCGAAACGATTCCTTCTCTATTAACATCAGCACCTCCCGGTCGCGAGAGGTGTGGGTGCAGCATTTACGAAACGGCTTGTATTATAAACAAGTGAGCAAATGATGCCAAGTGTTAGTTTTAAACTTGACATTTCATTGGAATACTTGTTACATTACCTAAATAGATATTGATATTTATTGAGGTAATGTAACACTGGATCGTTATCAGCAGATACTAACGCTGGCACAACAAGAAGGAATTATCCGCCCTAAAGATATTGAAGCACTTGGGATTCAACGTGTTTATCTTCAGCGCATGGTTGAGCAGGGAAGTATGGAGCGTGTGGGGCGTGGGCTTTATACTCTGCCAGATACGATGATGCATGAGCATAGTGATCTGGCAGAAATTGCAACACGTGCACCTAATAGTGTTGTGTGTCTGGTTTCTGCGCTGCGTTTCCATGACCTAACCACACAACTACCACATGAGATATGGATAGCCATAGAAGGTACAAGTTGGAAACCTCAAATTGATTATCCGCCTGTTAATGTATTCCGGTTCTCTGGCAAAGCTTTCCACTTTGGGATTGAAACACATGAAGTTAATCATGTTGAGGTTAAAGTATATAGCGTTGCCAAGACCATTGCCGATTGCTTTAAGTTCCGCAACAAAATTGGGCTAGATATCGCACTAGAGGCACTGCGCGATGCACTCTATCAGAAGCGCGCAACCATCAACGAAATCTGGCAGGCAGCAAAAGTGTGCCGCATGACAAATGTTATGAGACCCTATCTGGAGGCAATTTCATGAGTAAAGATATTGGACAATCTGTGTTTCAACGCTTAAAAAATCTAGCAAAAGATCGGAAAGAAAATCTTGATTTTTTGCTTGAACGCTATGCTATGGAACGTTTATTCTACAAAATAACACAATGGAATGGCTTTTGTAATAGGAATTTAAAGACAACATCGATTACGTTTGAGACTGTAATTGAAAAAATATCTGATTTTCTCATGCCAATCATCCAAGCAATCCAAAGTAATCAAGAATTTGATTTAGACTGGTCAGCAGAAAAGCAATCATGGAACAAATAATAATCTATCCATTACAATACACCGTATGATACACAAAACATTAGTTATTTTATTGGCATTTTTAAGTTTTCTATTGGCGGCGGTGGTGAGTCGTACTGTGTTTGAACGTCTACCCCACCTAGAGGATGAAGTTGCTTATTTATTTCAAGCACGGGTATTTGCAAACGGTGAGGTCACCGCTGATGTACCACAGCCCTCCCTAGCTTATTGGCAGCCTTTTGTCATCACGATGAATGGCAAACGCTTCAGCAAATATACACCTGGTTGGTCATTTATCTTGTCGCTTGGGGTAAGTATGGGGCAAGCATGGGTCATTAATGCTTTTTGTGCCATGCTGACCGTCTCCCTCACCTATCGCATTGGCAAAGAGATTTTTCACCCTGATGTAGGGATCATCGCAGCGGCTCTAGTGACATTTTCTCCCATGGCACTATTGCTAAATGGCACCCTGATGGGACATTCTGCCGCGCTCACATGCTTGTTGTTTTTCATCCTAGCATATTGGAGAATTGAACAAGGGCATCATGGGATACGTTGGGGAATTGTGGGCGGCGTGGCACTTGGGCTGTTGGTCATCAACCGCCAATTAACCGCTGCCAGTGCAGCACTACCTTTTATACTGTGGAGTATAATACGCCTGCCTTATCTATTGAAAAAACCCCGTGAGCTTATACCACCATATGTCATGCTTGCTCTCATCACATTGATAATTGCCGCCGCCATCCCACTTTATAATCACATTACAAGTGGTGATTATCGAACAAATCTGTATCGCAAAGTATGGGATTATGACCGAGTTGGTTTTGGAGAAGGTTATGGGCGCAACGGGCATACCATCATCAAAGGGGTAGCACATGCCCGCTATGATTTATCACTAACAGCTGCGGATTTATTTGGATGGGTTTTAGGTGAGGTTACTCCAGAGGTACAAGAACATTTACGTACACAAAGTGATTATTTTCCGCTTTATGGGCTAAGTTTTTTTATTTTGCCTTTTGGATTATTAGCCGGCTTTAGGCGATGGTGGATGCGTGCATGGGTGCTACTCGGTTTAATATGGTTAATACCACCACTAGTGAATAACGCCACCTTTTTGATAACTGATGAAGCAGCAATCTGGCGATGGCTGATGATGGGGATATTGGTCATGTTATTACCATTGATTATCTTTGCCATCTACCCACCAGATCATCAAACACGTTGGACATGGTTTCTGCTGGCAATTGCAGTGTGTCTTATTGGCGGGCATATGGCATATTGGGTAGGTTCACAACGCTACAGTACACGCTATTATTTTGAAGCGTTGCCGGCATTGGCGATCATCGCAGCCTTGGCATTTGACAAACTATTTCACCAATTAAAGCGTTTTAGGCTTTTATATTTTATGGGAGTTTTAGCGTTTACTGGGTTGATCTGTTGGTCATATATTCATTATAGCGTGCCACGCATTCAGGCATTGTATCAGTTTAACGGCGTAACACAAGCAAAAATTGAGGCTGTCGCTGCGCGCCGTATTGATGAGCGTCCCATTTTGGTTATTGTGACATCTGTGCCAGGTAGTCGATTTACGTGGCGCGGATATGGGAGTTTAATAGCCGTTACAGACCCTTATTTTGAAAACGATATTATTGTCGCACGAGATTATAATGGACAATCACGCGATGCAATTATCCAGCAATTTCCAAATCATCAAGTGATTGATATGACCATCAACTATACTGAAGCATGGTTCACAGGCGATTGTGACGGAGGGAATTGTGGATAGCAAAATACGTTGTGCATGGGTAACGGATGATCCGCTTTATATTCAATATCATGATGAACAATGGGGTGTTCCGGTTCATGATGACCAGCTCTGGTTTGAGATGCTGACATTAGAGGGCGTTCAGGCGGGGTTAAGCTGGTTAACTGTGTTACGAAAACGTGAGAATTACCGCAAAGCATTTGATAACTTTAATGTTGAAAAAATTGCACATTATGATGAAAACAAAGTCCAGGCATTGCTGAACAATCCGGGATTAATCCGCAATCAAGCTAAAATACGTGCCTCAATTCATAATGCTCAAGCATTTATTCAAATACAAGCAGCATTTGGTAGCTTTGATTCATACATCTGGCAATTCGTCAACGGTACACCCATTATCAATCACTGGAAAACACTAGCAGAGATACCCACTGAAACATCTGAATCCCGTGCCATGAGTAAAGACCTTAAAGCGCGTGGGTTTAAATTTGTTGGTCCCACCATTTGTTACGCACTGATGCAAGCGGCGGGAATGGTTAACGATCATACGGTAGATTGCTTTTGTCGGGCAGATTCGTAAGCGTTTTATCAGAAATTGAAGTTAAAACGAACCAAAATATCAGATAATACGTAGATTAAGATAAGGGGAAGTCGTTCTCTTTGTTGTGTATAATGAAGTTAAGTCAATGGAGCATTAAATTATGCGTGTAATTGTTCATACAGGTAAAGGTGGTGTTGGTAAAACAAGCATCAGTGCCGCCACTGCATTACGTTGTGCAGAAATGGGTTATAAAACCATCGTCATTAGTACAGATACTGCACATAGCCTTGCCGATTCCTTGGAGACAAAAATCGGTCCTGAACCGGTTGAAATTTATCCTAACCTGTGGGCACAAGAAGTTGATGCACGATATTCCATGGATAAATATTGGGGGCGTTTTCAGCAGTATATGGTGGCATTGTTCAGCCGCAGCGGTGTAGAAGAAATTGTCGCTGAAGAAGTGACTATTCTACCTGGGTTAGAGGAAGGCGCGCATTTATTATGGATTAACAAATATTTTGAGGATGGAGATTTTGATGTTTTGATTGTGGATGCCGCGCCCACTGCAGAAACACTACGCCTGCTCAGTTTGCCAGATGTCACGCGCTGGTGGTTGATGAAGGTCATCGCCATTACGCGCGGTTTAGGCAAAGTTTTACGTCCGATTGGACGCATGTTAGGGCGCGCAGATAAAAACACCACCCCTGATGACGAAGCTTGGGAACAGGTCAAAAACTTATTTGACACCCTAGATAAAGTACGGGATTTGATGACTAATCCAGAAATTAGCAGCATTCGCCTGGTGGTCAACCCGGAAAAAATGGTGATTAAAGAAACTCAACGAACATATACCTACCTTAATTTGTATGGCTATGCAACCGATTCGATTATCTGCAATCGTATCATTCCTGATGAAGTCACAGACCCCTATTTTGCGATGTGGAAAGATAAACAGCAGGAAAATATTGCCTTCATCAGTGAAGCGTTTGGCGGGCTTCCACTAAGAAAAGCCTCTTTGTTTGGCGGTGAAATTACCGGCTTTGATAAGCTGCGCCTGTTAGCAGATGAATTATATGGTGACAGTGACCCCTCACAATTGATGTTTACCGGCAAAACCCATACGATTGAAAAGTGTGAAGAAGACGGAAATTATCAGCTAAAAGTACCTCTGCCCTTTGTTGATAAAAGTGATATGGATTTATACCGTTCACGCGATGAGTTAACCTTGCGTGTCGGTCCATATCGTCGGAATATTGTTCTACCGTATGCCTTATGGGACTTAGAAATTGCCGATGCAAAATTTGAAGAATCAACCCTCTGTATCCGGTTCGCCAAACCAGAACGAGACACAGCCACATCCTAATGGAAATTATATTGAAATTCCGGCTCCCCCACAGCACACACCAATCGTTGAGCCGGAATTTCTAGGGGATGATGTACCCATTACATCACCGAATGAGATTAAAATTCCAGTTGAGCCGTTGGAAGCCCCCGCTCAACACCTGATCCCATCCCCAGAGGAAAGCACCGTGAAAGAACCTGAGTATGTCTCGCGGTCTTGGCGGATGCAATGGCGATTTTGGCGGACATTAGTTTACGCGGGATTATTATTTATCCGCATATTATTCTGGCAAGTTTATGTCGCCCAATATTTACCAGATTATGTCAAGAAAAATGAACTCAAACGCTGGGTTAAGTATTCACGTGGGTTCCGCAAATTTGCCATCGCGCAAGGTGGCGTGTTTATCAAACTAGGGCAGTTCATCTCCACCCGTGTGGATATTCTACCGGAAGCGATTATCAAAGAATTAGAATCGCTACAAGATGAAGTGCCAACTATTCCTTTCAAACAAATCAAAAAAGTTGTAGAAGATGAACTCGGTGCGTTAGAGGCACGTTATAGTTGGTTTAATCCTGAACCAATTGCTGCCGCTTCACTTGGGCAAGTTCATCGCGCTAAGTTATTAGATGGCACACGAGTTGTAGTCAAAGTACAACGCCCTAACATCCGCACAATCTGCTATACAGACCTAGCAGCGATGCGTATCATTGCAAAAATTGCCATGCGCTTTCAATTTATTTCACGCCGGGCAGATGCAGTGGGTTTAGTTGAAGAATTTGGTGCAGTGCTATTAGAAGAACTCTCTTATAAGCATGAAGCCTATAATGCAGCACGTTTTGCAGAGATGTTCAAGCATGATCCTGGGGTATATATCCCAACAGTATATTATGAACACTCGACAGATCAGGTCTTGACCATTGAAGACGTAACAAGCATTAAAATCACTGATTTTGAAGCGATGGAAAAAGCCGGTATCAATCGCAAACAAGTTGCCAAGCGGTTGATGGATACTTACCTGAAGCAGGTTTTTGATGAATATTTCTTCCATGCAGACCCCCACCCTGGCAACTTATTTGTTTATCCCCTACCGGTTGAAGATATCACTATCGATTTCGGGGTCAACGGTCGCCCGTTTTACCTTATTTTTGTAGATTTTGGGATGACGGGTACGCTCACACATGAGATTGCCGACGGCATGGTCACAACACTTTATTCCGTTTTAACTCGCGACGTAGAAGGTCTTGTCAAGAGCTATCAACGGTTAGGTTTTCTACTGCCTGGTGCAGATATTCCGCGCATTATAGAGGCTGCACGTGCCGCGTTTGACCAAGTATGGGGTCTGAGTATGATGGAACTCAAACAGGTTGATTATGACAAAATGGTTGACCTGGCAGAGGAATTCAGTGATTTAATGCGCTCCATGCCGTTTTACATCCCGCAGGATTTTATTTATCTAGGGCGAACCATCAGCATTTTAAGCGGCATGTGTACTAGCTTAGACCCGCTATATAACCCATGGTATGATTTGCAACCTTATACAGAAAAACTCATCGCACGTGGTTTTGGTGTGGATATTCCACGTAATAGCATTATGTCTCGTCCACAGATGAGTGTCAGCATTATACAAAGCTTATTTAGTGGGAATGGAGTACAAATTTTACGGGCTGTGGGCGAAGAAGTTATCCGGCGGACAATAGCACCAGTCAGCCGCGCAGATGATGCGCTACGCAAGTTAGAGAAAGGTGAACTCCGCATTGTCACAGATTTAAGTCTGCCGCATCGTCAACAACTCAAACGGATTGAAAAAGAGAACCGTGCTACCAGCCGAGCAGTGTTTTTTGGCAGTGTGTTGATTGCCTCCACGCTCTTTTATACCCATGGGGATACGACAATTGCCGTTATTGGATATGTAATTTGCGGTGTCACATGGATCATGGGGGTTTTTAGGAGATAAACAACCATGCGGGCAATATTTTATAAAAAATAAGGGCATGGTTTATCACCACACCCTTATCACTCTATTCCACTTCAACTTTCACTTTAGTTTTGCCCGTCGTAGAAATAGGCGGCTCATCTGCTTCGCTTTCGTCTCCCCCTTTACGTGCCTTGCGGAGTTCTTGCATAGCAGCATCTACAAGTACACGAAAGCCACGTGCGAACTCTTTACTGGCTTGGCTACCATGTGTACGAAAGCCTTCAGGCAATAATGCTTCTAAAGCTTTGCCAGTTTCTTCCAATGCACGGCGTTGATGATACAAAAATTCCTCAAACGGTGTACGTGGGGTTTCCTCAGTAGTCTCATCTACATTACGATTGTCTTCCATCACTCATTCTCCTAAATGCTCGTTAGATTATCTATTATAGTATACGCAACATGCTGTGCGAAGGTTGCACCATGTTGAAAGCTAATACCCCGTTTGACGATCAAAACGGTTGAGTAATGGCTGCTTTTCCGCATAACGGCGTAAGTTTTCCGCAAAGACCGTCGCTGCCCGTTCGTGATACCGCGTGTTGTTGCCAGCGACATGTGGACTAATGATAACGTTCTCCATCTCCCATAAAGGGCTGTCAGCGGGTAAGGGTTCTTGTTCAAACACGTCCAAAATTGCACCAGCAATTTTATTTGCTTTCAATGCTTCAATTAACGCGACTTCATCCACCACACTACCCCGTGCAATATTAATTAATACGCATGAGCTGGACATACGCTTCAACACATCAGCATTGATCATATGATACGTTTTTTCAGTTAAAGGAACAGCGAGTACCAAATAATCACAAACGCTCGCCATTGAGCCAATCGCTTCCGGTGGATAAAAACGCTCAGGAATATCCCCAGTTGGATCCCCTATACCTGGTTCAGTATAGCCATGATCTTCGGTTGTTGCGCGTAAATCTCGCTTGGTCGCTAAAACGGTCATACCCATAGCATGAGCGATCCGAGCCAATTCCCGCCCGATACTGCCATACCCAGCAAT
The DNA here is from genome assembly GCA_003696565.1 of Chloroflexota bacterium. Lineage (GTDB taxonomy): Bacteria > Chloroflexota > Anaerolineae > Aggregatilineales > Phototrophicaceae > DAOTWY01. Next base: position 4,467 of record RFHA01000150.1, on the reverse strand, counting down.
GCCAAGTGTTTTACCGCGCAACCCATGCGGCTTGAAAACATCATAAGGATTGGGTGCCCATTCGGCTTTATCTTGGAAATGTATCATCTTTTTAAGTTGCAATTCCCAAGATAGCATCATACCAATGCAAAACTCAGCAATTGGAACGGCATGAATACCACTAGCAGATGTCACTTCTATATTAGTTTGTTTGACAATCGGGCGATCTATCACACTATCTAAGCCAGCATAATGAACTTGTATCCATTTCAAATTTGGAGCTTGTTCTGGTGTAGGGAAGTGCCGAATAGTATATAAAATTTCTGCATCGGCATAAGCTGAATCAGGCACATCAGGAAAATATTTTTGGATATGAAATTGGTCAGATACCTGGCGCAGCATTGTCATAATTTCATCAGAAAAATCAGCAGCTACCACTACTTGAATCGCATTCTCAGTCATTAGGTTTGTTCTCTCCGTAGCATCAAAAGTCTCTGCGTGTTATTTTAATAGAGAGTTTAACAACACAAAAAGGATTGGACTTATGGGACTATTAGACGGCAAGGTCGCATTAGTTTTTGGATTAGCCAATAAAAATTCAATTGCTTGGGGAATTATTCAGCGTTTTAAGGAAGAAGGTGCAGAAATCGGCATTAGTTATGCCAGCGATGTATTAGAAAAACGTGTGTTCCCATTAGCGGAACAAATCGGATGTGACTTTGTAGAAAAATGTGACGTAACCAAAGATGATGAGCTAGATGCTGTATTTGAAAAAGCCAAAGCGCGCTTTGGCAAGGTGGATATTTTGGTTCATGCTGTTGCATTTGCTGAACGCAGCGACCTTGGGGGGCGGTTTATCAATATCTCACGTGAGGGGTTCAAACTCGCGTTAGACATCAGCGCGTATAGCTTGATTGCTATGGCAAAACGTGTTGAACCGCTTATGCCAGAAGGAGGTAGCATTCTCTCTTTAACCTATTACGCTTCTGAAAAAGTTATGCCGGCGTATAACGTCATGGCAGTGGCAAAATCCGCCCTAGAAACAATCACCCGATATTTAGCATATGATATGGGTCCACAAAATATCCGAGTCAATAGCATCAGCGCAGGTCCAATCAAAACACTATCTGCCGCTGGTGTGCCTGGGTTAAGAACCTTCCTCAAATACACTGAAACAGCGTCTCCACTGGGCAAATTGGTCTCTCAGCAAGATATTGGGGATGCTGCTGTATGGCTTGCATCAGATTGGAGTAAATTAGTAACCGGTGAAATTATTCATGTTGATGCTGGCTATAACATTTTGGGGTTAACCGCTAATCGTGATGAGTTAAATTTAGAATAATGATTTTAGGTAGGGGGGGAATGCGTCAAACGTCAAACATCCCCCCTTTTTCAGATATCTAGATATTATGATGCATTAGGGTTGAACAGCCGCAGGATGAAAGCCCGGCTTGTTTCATTGGTAGCAGAGGCAACCACTGCTTTAAGCAAATCAAACGCAATAAACGGTGCAACGCTCCACGCCCATGCCTGTTCCCACGAGACATTTAATGTGAGCTTAAGCACCGGCAAGCCAATAGCATAGATGATGAAGATTCCCACCACACTGGCAAGCATTCGTTGCCACATACGGTTAGCTCCTAATTCCACCACCAACCCAGCCACACCTGCTGCCGGGATAAAGCCAATCAGATAGCCAGCCGTTGCACCAGACAATGCCGCAGCACCTACACCACCAGCAGCAATGGGAACATTGAAAAAGATCAAGCCAATATACAAAATTTGGCTTAACATACCATCCCGCGCACCAAGAGTCATACCTGCCATCAATACGGCAAACACTTGCATCGTATATGGAACCGGATTATCCCCCACATAGAACTTAACTTGCGCTGCAAAAGCAGTCAACGCAGTGAAGAAACACACCGCTAGCAAGCGTTGGTTCAATGTGTGTTCACGAACGTTAGGAAGTGTGCGAAACATGCCTAAAATCCTTTCCGAATTGATTAATATACCGGAGGAAACATCCCCCCCAATATTTTAACACCGTTCAATCAAAAATGATTTGATTGTCTCATCTTTTAGGTACGGTTACCCGGCATGGGTTCTACAATGACACGGTGTAATTCATATTTCGCATGCTCGCGGTTACTTGGGTCGCCATCCCAATTATCTACACGCTTTTCAATCAGAGTAACACTCGTCCCTAACCCCACAAGATCATAGCGCGTCCACCATTCATCAACATTCTGTACTGTGCGGAACATCCGCAGCTTAACTTTTGGATCCATGCGACGCAGTTTACGACGGGCTTGGTCAAAATTCATCTTAACCAAATCTTGCAATAGTTTGTCACGCTCGCGTTCGTTTAAATACATTGTTTTATCCCCTTGCTATCCATATTTATGCGGCTAATTGTATAATGTAATATGCCAATAACCAAAGAGAGAATCATGTTTGAAAAGGTCAAAAGCGTTTCCGAAATCACAGATCATATCACCACATTGTTTGAAAACGACCCACTATTAAATGATGTTTGGGTACAGGGTGAAGTCTCCAATATGACACAAGCGAGTTCTGGGCATTGGTATTTCACATTAAAAGACAATGACTCCCAATTACGCTGTGTAATGTGGCGGAGTGCAACCAGCCGTCAATCAACAATCCCTAAAAATGGTGATGCTTTAGAAGCACACGGGAAAATCAGTTTATATGCGCCGCGTGGAGAGTATCAACTATATGCTGATTTGATCCGTCCGGTCGGATTAGGGGATTTGTTCCAAGCATTTGAACGGCTAAAAGCTAAACTTTACAATGAAGGGCTGTTTGAGAATGAACGCAAACGCCCGATCCCAGCTTTTCCACATAAAATTGGTATTGTGACATCTCCAACAGCGGCAGCGTTTCAGGATATTCTTAATGTGTTGCGGCGGCGTTTTCCATTAGCAGAAGTCATCCTAAGCCCAACGCAAGTCCAGGGTGTAGATGCCCCGCCTCAAATTGTCTCAGCGATTGAACGCTTAAATACCTCAACCGATGTCGATATCATTTTATTATGCCGAGGCGGTGGGAGCATTGAGGATTTATGGGCATTTAATGATGAGACCGTCGCGCGGGCAGTTGCAGCTAGTCGAATTCCAATCATTAGCGGCGTTGGGCATGAAACAGACTTCACCATTGTCGATTTCGTCAGCGATTTACGCGCCCCCACCCCATCTGCAGCAGCAGAGCTTGCTACACCAGATTTAGAGGATATACGTCAGGAGTTGAGGCAAGTAACAACCTATTTGATAACCACACTGCAAACACAACTTGAGAACAAACGGACAGCCTTGTTACGTTTAATGCGTGATCTGCAATATCATTCGCCAGAAATCACAATCCGTAACCACAGACAGCGCATTGACGATTTAAATGAACGCATGGTGAAGGCATCATATAATCATTTGAAGTTGTTGAGCATCCAGTTACAAAGTAAATCAGCTGCGTTGCACGCCGCTAGTCCCCAGGCAATCCTTTCACGAGGATATGCATTAGTCACCCGCACAGAGGACGGCAAACGAGTCACTTCTGAATTGGATGCTCAACCAGGGACAGGCATCACCCTTCAATTGAAAGACGGTGAACTAAAAGCCCGAGTAGAGGACAAAAATATACATGAACAATATAAACGAACTCTCTTTTGAACAAGCCTATCAAGAACTGGATGAAATTGTCAGCAAATTGGAATCCGGCGAGCTTACATTGGAAGAATCTGTCACATTATTTGAGCGTGGGCGTAAATTAGCAGAACATTGCCAAGCGATTTTAGATCAAGCAGAATTGCGCGTTAATCAATTAAATGATTCAGGTGACATACAACCGTTATGATCTGCGGAAGACCCGGCGTGTTATAATTGCTACTTCGTCCAAACGCATCATAATAGCCAGTCCAAAGAAGGTTATTACGCCTGCACTGGTACCGAGGATCAAATGGACTAGCTTTGGTAATTCAATTAAAGTAATTAACCAAACAACACCACCCATCAATAAAGAAGCAGCTAAGGCGCGTCCGGCTCCCTGTAGAATATACCGATCATGGATGCCACTAACCCGGCGCGTTAATAACCACCAGAGTATGGCACTTTCTATCAATGTTGCTAAGCTATTGGCTAAAGCTAAGCCAGCAAATGGTCCGCGTACTAAGGAATCCGGTTGCCCGATGATTTGAATCAAAATTACACTTAGCAGGATATTGCCAAGCATCGCAGCAACACCAACTTTAACCGGTGTCCAGGTATCCGCCAAGGCATAAAACGCCCGAGAAAGCACTTCTAATAAACTGTGACCAGCAATCCCCAATGCAAAAAAGCCTAACGCCCAGGCGGTTGCCTGTGTGGATTGTTCGCCCCATTCACCACGCTCAAAAATAGAGACAACCGGCTCACCAAGTAAGATCAATCCTACCGTTGCAGGGAAGGCAAGAAATAACACACTTCGCATTGCAGT
>RFHA01000149.1 GCA_003696565.1 Chloroflexota bacterium | reverse complement strand
AACAAGCCTCCAGCAAAACATTATAATGCTGGATACGCTTGTTGTCAGGCGTTAATCTATACCGGCTGAGTTGTCTAAATCGTCGTTTTCGTTGATGTCATCATCCATGTTTTCTATTCGTTCATAATCATGACTTTTGGAAAATGGAATTTCTGCGACAATGATACTGCTATTACGTCCGTCACGTTGTTCTAATGTAATATCGACTTCTTCAACAGCCACTTCAACATATTTGGAGATAACTGCTAAAATCTCTTCTCGCATGGCGGCTAACTGTTGTGGCGATAAGTTGATTCGGTCATGGACTAAAATAAATTGTAGCCGCTCTTTGGCTTTATTAGCACTGGCATCTCGGTTTCGCCCTAGAATACGATCAAAAAACCCGGACATGATTTGCTCCTAACCACCAGAAAACCATTGTGCGATTCGCTGGAATAACCCACCAGACGATTCTAACTGCATGAAAGGAACGTCTTCGCCCATGATGCGCCGTGCAATGTTGTTAAAAGCAATTCCTGCCCGAGAGTTTTCATTCAGAATAACAGGTGTGCCACTGTTTGATGCCGGTACAACATATTCATCTTCAGGCACGATTCCGATGAGCTTAATGGCAAGAATATCGGTCACGTCATCAGCGGAAAGCATTTCCCCCTTTTTAATCATCTCCATTTTGACCCGATTCAAAATTAGCCGCGCTGGACCTTTGTTCGCTGCTTCAATTAAACCGATAATTCGGTCGGCATCTCTTACAGCAGAAACTTCTGGGTTTGTGACGATAATAACCTCATCAGCAGGGGCTAAGGCATTCCGAAAACCGCGCTCAATACCTGCCGGCGAGTCGATCAAAATGTAATCAAACTCTTCTCGTAGTTTTTTGACCAGATACATCATATCTGTGGGACTAATGGCAGTTTTATCACGTGTTTGGGCGGCTGGTAGTAAATATAAATAGTTAAATTGTTTATGCTTAATCATAGCTTGGCGTAGTTTACAACGCCCCTCAATGACATCAACTAAATCATAGACAATGCGATTTTCCAGCCCCATGATGACATCTAAGTTGCGTAGTCCAATATCGGCATCAATAACAACGACTTTTTGATTCATCCGTGCTAAGGCAACAGCTAAGTTAGCTGTGGTGGTGGTTTTGCCTACTCCTCCCTTACCGGATGTAATTGTGATTGCTTTTGCCCCCATGTATCATCCTTTCTATAAGATGGTTATTTGATGTTCCAAGCTTCTACGATGATCTGTTGATCGCGAATGAAAGCCATTTCTGGCATGATCTGCCGCCGCTTATTATCATCTGGTGCGGTTGCGATCAGCCCTGCAATTCGTATTTGTGTTGGCGACATGTCTAACGCACAAATCACAGCGTTTTCATCTCCATGTGCGCCGGCGTGTACACTACCCCGTAAACGCCCCCAGATGAATATATCACCAACTGCCACAATTTCCGCACCGGGGTTAACATCACCGAGTATCACAACATGCCCATCGCTATGCACGGTACGCCCAGAGCGGAGTGTGCGCCGTAATAGAACCCCCGGAATACCTTCCTCTTCTGATGTAAATGGCAATGCGTCTTTTAGATCATCGTCAATTTGGGTGATTGGTGATGATGAACCAGCGCGAATATCTAATGCTTGTGCCGCTTCAATTGTGGTACGGCTGTCGCTCATAATAAGGGCAATTGTCAGATTTCGCCGTTCTAACAAGGCTTTTAACCCAGTTAACTCATGCTTAGGGACAGGACGCTCTCCTAGTTCGATGGTTACCCGTGCACCAGAAAAGAACGCTGTTTTTTCATCAATCCGCTTAGCTAACTCACTTGTTACGGTAAGCCACTGTTCTGTCGGACTTAGCGAAATGAGTAGCCCGTCTTGAGTTCCTTTAATCGCCACCAGATCATCTTGCATGTGTTTTGTCCTTTTACGATGATATACTCATAATCATAGTCAGACTTGTTGATTGTGCAATTGTACCCTAGTTGGATACGATGGGTGTGCTTTCACGCTCACTTTTAAGCCGGAAATATTCTTCCAAAACTTCGACTGCAACTGGTAGCGCATTCCCAGACCCTTCGCGTCCATTATAAATAAACACGACCACCAGAACTTCTGGATTTTCATAAGGTGCATATGCTGTAAACCAAGCGTGGGCGGGCCAATTCCCTGGTTCACATAACCCAAGTGGATATGCGATGTTATCGCAATATTCAGCAGTACCGGTTTTTCCTGCTACAGCCACGTAATCCAAATTTGCCCCTTTAGCCGTACCAAGTGCTTCGTTAATGACGGCTTCGCGCATACCGCGTCGCACCAAGTCCAAGCTTTCGGTGCTTAAAAACGCCGGGGTAAAGTTTGGATCAAAGCGCAGTGGGTCACAAATATTAGCATTAAAGGTATAATTCATTGGGATGAAAACGGTGTACTCTCGCCAGTCTTCTCCCTCTAAAGTTGGATCAATATCCACCCGTGCACGATACCCTGCTGGATCACAGCGGGCTGCATTATAACGGGGACTGGTCTCCTCGCACGTACATGCCAAACTGTTCCATCCCTGAATAATCATGTCTTCTAGTAATAACAGACGTAAAGAACCATCAGCTTCGGCGTAATCCAAATTCACGGTGCGGATGACGTGTGGTTCAAATGAATCAATCACGTTACCTTCTTCATCCAAAAAATCTTGAATGATTGTTGGTTGATATAATCGCCCGTTGTTGACTAATGCGGCAACTGAACTAATAAGCTGTAGCGGGGTAACTTGAATGTATCCTTGACCGAACGCGGCGTTGTATGTATCGCCTGTTGACCAATTTTCTCCAACGTTAATCCGTTTCCAGTCACGGTCTGGCATTCGACCAGTTAGCTCGCCAGGAAGTTCTATTCCTAACTCTGAACCGATTCCTAATGCTGTAGCGTAACGGACTAAATCATCAATCCCTAAGCCACCAGGACGCAACAATCCAGCGCGTTCGACAGGCTCATAACCACCTCCAACTTGATAAAAATACACGTTACAGCTGGCGGCGATTGCTTCGACAAGATTAACATAACCATGCCCATCACGATTCCAACACACAAACCGTTGATCTGCTGCTCGGTCATTTTCCGCATAAAAGTTGGGCAATAATAGATCGCCCCCGTCGTATAAACGTGTTTCGGGGTCAATCACGTTTTCTTCTGCTACAGCGGCGGCTGTAATCAACTTCCATGCTGACCCTGGAGGATAGAGCGAGCCTATCGTTTGATTTAACAAGGGGTTTCGGGTTTGTTCAAGCAGCTCAAGATAATATTCGACATCAATAGACCGGGCAAAACGTGAATTGTCATAGGTAGGGTAGCTCACAAGCGTCAGGATTTCACCAGTGTTCGGGTTCATGACAATGACTACACCGGCATCTGTGGCTGTTCTACGGAAGTCACCCGCTTGCAGCCCTTCGGCTTGTCGTGCTGCTTCAAGATTGATGGCGTTAATGCGGTCACGTAATGCTTGTAAGGCAAATTGTTGTAACTCTAAGTCAATGGTTAACCGGATATTTTGCCCTGGGATCGGATTACGGATAGAAAGTTGTTCTTGCTCTTCACCCGCCACATCAACCTCACGTAGGATAGCACCGCGTTGACCGGCTAGGGTGGATTCAAGGTATCGCTCTAAACCATCATATCCAATACGGTCAAACGCCGGGTCATACCCTAGTTCTAATAGAGCAAGTTGCTCCTCTGGTGGGATTGGTCCCATATAACCGATGATGTGAGCAGTTGCTTCCCCGCTAGGGTATTGTCTCACAGCAGCTTCTTGGATTGTTACGCCAGGTAATTCATAGCTTTCTTCTAAAATTTGTTGAGCAACTTCTTGGGGGACATCCTGGGCGATAACTACAGGTTGAAATGGCGCAAATCCCAACCCTTCAATAACAATTTCTTCAATGCTGCGCTGATTGCTTCCGGCGGCAATGGCTAAGGCGCGGGTTGCAGGTACACCTGTGAGGGCAGAGATACGGTTGAAAATCTCTAACTCTGCCTCGCGATCATCGGGTAGTTCTGCCGGGACGATACGAACAACATATGCAGGCACATTACTAGCCAAGATATTATCGTACCGATCAAAGATTACGCCACGCGGAGCAGGAATAGGTTGTTCATTCAGGCGATTGTCATCTGCTGCAAGTTGTGCATTTGCCCCTTCCACTAGTTGCATTTGATACATCCGCAATGAAAAGATAAGGAATATGGCGAAGATGACCCCCTGGAAAAAAGTGAGCCGCCAACCCTGGAACGGCATTATTCGATTGTTCATCATACAATAAACCTATCACTCTAAACGACTTTGAATCATTCTTATAAACCAGTATACAGGCAAGATGAATACAAGATTATACAAAATTGTTGGGGCGATGATGTAGCCGAGACTTAACCATAAATCAACGGGGTGACCAGTTAGTAAAACGATTATAAGCACAACAATTTGTTGAACAATCGTTCCGATAATCACTAAGCTGATTAACAAGATGATACCAATTCGGTACACTTGTTGTCCAATACCGCTGATCGCAAACACGGTGATTAACATCCCTAAAACAGAGGTCCCAGTTGGCTGGCTAGAAAGCAAATCAACACTAATGCCCCCTACAAATGCCCATAAAACGGCACTATCTAATTCGGCATTAATTGCCCAGCAAAGGACAAGCAAATACACTAAATCCGGTCCGCCGCCTAATAGCCGAATTTGAGGTACTAGTGTTGCTTGTAAAATGGCTGCTAAAGTCAATATAGGAAGACTGAGGAAATTGCCCAAAGGTTATTCCTCTTCTGGTTCTTCAAATACAGATAGATCAACTGGTTCAAAGCTGGTGACGACTAATACAAACTCTAGTGTATCAAAATTAATTAAGCTGCGAATTTGTGCAACCTGATTAAGTTCAAATTCAAATTGTCGCTTACTGGTCACTTGTCCAATTGGAATATCTGGCGGGAAATTGCCACCTAATCCAGACGTAATCACAATATCCCCTTCCTGCACTTCAGCATCTAGGGGGATCATAATCATCTCTAGATTACCCGTTAGTTGCCCGCGGACACTACCTTGGGCGCGTGTTGTTTGTAAGCGGGCACTGACATAACTACTAGGGTCAATGATTAACAGGACACGAGCCGCGTTAGAAGTCACATCAATAACACGTCCCACTAGCCCTTGATCAGTAACAACTGGCATACCTGGGGCAATACCATCGCGCGAGCCTTTATTAATGACGATCGTTTTAAATAAGGCGTTGGGGTCATAACTGATGACCTCTGCAACGATAGTCTCTTGGTTGGTGAAGGTGTTTGTATAATCTAGCAGGGCAGCAAGCCGCTGGGCATCACTAGCGATTTCACGTAGCTCAACAAGTTCTGCCTGGGAACGCGCAAGGGCTTCTTCCAATTCAGCATTGCGCGCGCGTAAACGTTGAATTTCACGTAGATCACTGACAAGGTTATCTAACCCTTGTGTTACATCAGTAAAAATGCCGGAAAGGATGTTTAAAGGGGTGCCGGCAAATCCTTCTATACCGGCTAACGATCCTGCGGCACTGGTAATAATTAAACAGCCACAAGCGAACATACAAACGAGAAAAAATATAAAACGATTAGAACGCATTCTACGTCGCATAGACGATAACCCTCATCTAATGCCAGGTACTGCCGCGTTCTGTACCAACAAGCAACCGCCGTAAGTTGTTGTAGTCTTCTAAGACGCGCCCGGCACCGCGTGCTACACAGGTCATTGGGTCATCTGCCACATAAACAGGCATGTTGACTTCATCTGTCATGCGTTCTGCTAAACCTTTAAGCAGACTGCCACCCCCTGCCATGCAAATACCACTTTCCATCAGGTCTGCAACTAATTCCGGAGGGGTGTCATCCAGCGCATCCTTGACCGTATCTACGAGAATATCAACGGAGCCAGCAATGGCTTCGCGTAGTTCAATTGAGCTGATGTCAATAGCTGCCGGGAGACCGGTTACAAGATTACGCCCTTTAACGGACATGGTGCGCTCTTGTGGAAGTGGATATGCTGAGCCGATATCCATTTTTACGCGCTCAGCAGTTGGTTCACCAATCAACAAATTATGTTTAGTACGCATATATTGGACAATGTCCTCGTCCATTTCATCACCTGCTACGCGGATAGAACGACTGATGACAATGCCCCCTAATGAAAAAATGGCGATTTCTGTTGTGCCACCGCCAATATCAACAATCATACTGCCGCGTGTTTCGGTCACAGGTAAGCCCGCACCGATCGCCGCTGCAACGGGTTCTTCAATAAGGTAGACACGATTAGCACCAGCGGCAAGTGCAGCTTCATAGACTGCTCGTTTTTCTACCTCAGTCACACCGCTAGGAATACCGATCACCACACGCGGGCGGGGAATGGGCACCCAACTATGCTCATGTGCTTTTCGGATAAGATGATCGAGCATAGCTTCGGTAATTTCAAAGTCACTAATCACACCGTCACGCAGTGGGCGCACGATCATAATGTCTTTTGGATTTTTACTCCACATCTCTTTTGCCCGCGCACCAACTTCACGTGGACGACCTGATTTCTTTTCTACCGCCACAAAAGACGGCTCATTGATAACGATACCTTTTCCACGCACATACACCAGGGTGTTGGCTGTGCCCAGATCAATTCCGATGTCGAGTGAAAATAAGCCAAGAAAATAATCTAATGGGCTTAACACGAATAATCGCTCCTAATGCCTGGCAAGCCGAAAGTATACCACAATTTCGGCTATAATCGCATTAAATCAACATTGCGTAAAGGATAATACCATCAAGAAGGTACTTTCTACCATCCAACAATTTAATCTTTTGCCACCAAATCAACAGGTGGTTGTTGCGGTTTCTGGCGGGGCGGACTCCCTGGCACTGCTGCATATGTTACGGAGTTGGCAACAAAAGTTGAAAATCCAATTGCATGTGGCAACACTTAACCACCAACTTCGTGATGATGCGCACTATGATGTGCAATATGTCATAGGTATTGCTGAACAACTGAATGTCCCTGTGATATCGGGAACAGTTGATGTTCCTCAAATTATGGATAAGGAGCAACTAGGCGTGGAAACCGCTGCTCGGCAAGCACGTTATCAATTCTTGCGTGATGTCGCCTATAAGATTGGGGCTAAACGAGTTGTTACCGCACATCATTTGAATGACCAAGCGGAGACGGTATTGCTCAATATCTTACGGGGAACGGGTACACATGGAATTGGTGGAATGCGACTAGAATCACCGTTGCCGTTTGCGCCAGATTTAACCTTAGTGCGTCCATTGTTGTTTACCAGCCGGTCAGAATTGCTAGATTATTGTACTGCGCATAATTTGCAACCACGTCATGATCCTACCAACGATGATATAACGCTCATACGGAACAAGGTGCGGCATGTTCTTCTACCGATGTTGGGAGAATTTAATCCTCAGGTGGAACAAGCACTTGGGCGATTAGCAGAAATTTCCCAGGTAGATGATGATTACTTAATATTGGCATATCAACGGGAAGTACAGCCGTATTTATTAGAACAGACTGGGATTTGGCAATTTGATCGTAATCGATTCCGTGCTTTGCATCCAGCAATGCAGCGGCGATTGATAGCAAATTTAAGTGGTGATGAAACAAACTATGATCATATTTTGGCAGCATGTGAGCTAGCAGTGTGTGGTGATGTTGGTGCGGTGTGGCAATTCCCAGGTGGGGTACAGCTGTGGATTGATTATGATATGCTTTTATTCGGTACACAAGTGCGTTTGCATGATTGGTTTAGGGAAAATGAGATATTGTTACAAACTGAGGCGGAAATTATATCTTATGGAGAATATCCACAGTTGAATTGGACGTTAGTGTGTCAGGTTGATCCGCCAGGGGAAGATAAGCCATATATCAAACTGCCACTCTATCCTGATTTGAAATTGCGAGGCAGATTGCCAGGAGATTGGTTGATTTTACCAGGGGTAGGGCGGCAGAAACTCAAGGATTGGTTAATTAACCATAAAGTGCCGCGTCAAATTCGAGATCATGTTCCTTGTTTAGCGATCCATCAACAAATTTTAGCATTATTTTGGCAAAAAACATGGATTGTATTTGTAACACCTCTTGATACTAATTTCCATCAAGCTTATTTTTATGTTAATTATCTTTAACGTAATGCTTGCTAAAATAGTTACAATAAGTTATGCTTGAGAAAGAATTAGTAAATAATAAACGGATGGTGAAACATGGCAATCAATCAACACACTGAAGAGCCGGCGCATGTTTTAGTGGTTGATGATGAAGGTGCGAATCGTTATTCTGTTAGCAAAACACTGCAACGGGTGGGGTATGTTGTCAGTGAGGCGGCTAGTGGTGAAGAAGCACTTGAACTGCTAAAAAAGCAGCCGTTCGATGTGGTTTTAACTGATATTCGAATGCCAGGTTTAGATGGTGTTGAGTTGTTGCGTCTGATTAAAGAAGAATCCCCTGACGTGATCGTTATTTTAATGACGGCTTATGCTAGCTTGGGGACTGCTGTAGAGGCGTTACGGCTTGGAGCGCATGACTATTTGATTAAGCCGAGTTCTAATCAGGACATCCGCCAGAGTGTTGCACGTGGGGTAGAACGCGCACAAAACCTAAAGCGGCGGCGGGCTTTATTAGATGCTATTCGTAGTGATGTATTTGAATTAGCACGCACAGATGTAGAAGTCACCACACCTGTTGTTGATGTGTCAGTTAGCATACGTGATGAAGATTCTTATGTAGATGCTTTGCCCGAAACGAGAAACCAAACGATGCAACTTGGACCGTTGACTGTTTATCCTGGGCGATATCAGATTGCTGTTGATGACCAAGACATTGATTTAACACCGACGGAATTTGATCTACTGTTATATTTAGCGGCGCATCGTGGGCGAGTTGTACCTTGTCATGAGTTGGTGCGGGAAGTTCGTGGCTATTCTGTTGATGAAACAGAAGCGCGTGAGGTCATTCGCCCGCATATAAGCAATTTGCGGCGTAAACTGAAATCCGTGCGTAAAGATGCAGATATGATTGTTAATGTGCGTGGAGTTGGGTATCGTCTCAGTGAGCGTGCATCAAGTTAAATACTGCACAAAACTAAATTGTCGTTTACAATCGGGCCAAATTCGGCTCGGTTTTGTTTTAGGGTAGTTATGCGGCTTTCAATTTTATTGGGTTTGATTTTGGCGGTGTTTACTCATGTGATGGCACAGTCAAACACTTGTGCTGAAACAACAGGTGCCATACAGCGGCATGATTATGTTGCTGATTCAATCCAGACGCGGATGTATTACACTGTGTATACTCCTCCTTGTTATACGGCAACCGCAACACGTTACCCCGTGCTTTATTTATTGCATGGGTCTAATGAAGACGATAACCAGTGGATTCGTTTGGGAATTACAGAAATACTTGATACTGCGATTATCAACGGTGAATTGCCACCAATGATTGTTGTGATGCCGTTTGGTAATTGGATTGCGAATGAAAACCGTTTTGATGGTGCTTCTTGGGATGCAATTTTCATCAACCAATTAATGCCCCTTGTGGAGAGTCAATATCGCATTAATGGGACACGCGCCACCCGTGCAATTGGCGGCATCTCACGCGGCGGGTTTTGGGCGTTTCATTTGGCATTTCGTTATCCGGTGATGTTTGGCGCAGTGGGCGGGCATAGTGCTTTTTTTGACCGGTATCATGCTCCGCCGGAATATAACCCGCTTGATTTAGCATTAAATGCACCAGGTATTGAAACGCTTAGGATTATGCTAGATCATGGTATAGATGATTATGCTGCACCTGGCTTAGCGTTGATGAGTCAGCACTTAACTCAGCGGGGCATTGCGCATCGTTATGAAGTTTTTCCAGAAGGGCAACATCATAATACTTATTGGCGGCAGCATGTTCGTGACTATCTCGATTTTTATGCAGCAACGTGGTATGTTGAAGCACCTCTGATTCAACCAACTGTTACCCCGATACCACAACCTACACAATCATTATCTTATGGGAAAGCGTTATTTTTACCTGTAGTAGCGTTCAACAGTTTGGAAGCCACTATCACACTCGGGCAGTTAAATGCAATTCGGGGTGGGATGCTAGAGCCAAACTTAATACTCACAGAAAGCGTTATGGCGGAATTTGCTCATTATGGTGTGCCGGTTGCTGAGGGGACACGGGTTATCCCGGATGATGCACTTTATAACGCTTTATGGCGTGATACAACGTTATTCTCATTATTACCATTTGATCAAATTATTTCACGTTATCGGGTTTTAAATGTTGATGAGTTACACCCATTAGACCAGTTAGAAATCTATCCCTTTATTTTTGAGTCTGATACGCCGAATTTTTATCCAGATCGCTTAACACGATTGTTGATGAGTGGTGTTACGGCATTAACACGGGAGACGATTCCGATACTAGATGAAAAAGGTGTGGAATGGGCAGCAAGTGGTATTTTGCCTTATGTCCAACAGGCAGATTTTTTTCATACCAGCAACGAAGTTTCGTTTGCACCAGATTGCAATTCGTTAACAGGGTTTAGCTTTTGTAGTAAACAGGAGCATTTTGACCTGTTTACGTTGCTTGATTTGGATATTGTGGAGTTATCCGGTAATCATAACAACGATTATGGACATGAGGCGTATATGAACACGTTACAGTGGTATCGTGATCATGGAATTGCGACGTTAGGCGGTGGGGCTACTCAGGCAGAAGCAGAAACACCGCTACTGATTGATCATCATGGTAATCAAATCGCCATGCTTGCCTGTAATTGGGCAGGACCGCAGACGGCTCTTGCCAGTGATAACCCCAATAATCCGCGCCCAGGGGCAGCAACTTGTACTCATAATTGGCTGCGAGATACAATCCAAGCACTTAAAGCAGATCATGATGTGGTGATTGTATCCATGCAGTATTGGGAGTTTGATCAATACGCGCCCACTGCACAACAGCGTTTTGATTTTCAGGCGGTGGCATCTTATGGTGCGGATGTTGTGATTGGCACACAGGCGCATTTTCCACAATCTGTGGATTATTATGTGCAGGACGATGGTGATGAAGCATTCATTCATTATGGCTTAGGGAATTTATATTTTGATCAACAATTTTTTGCTGGGACGCGCTTTTTTATGGATCAGTTGTTTATTTATGAGGGGCGATTGCTTTTTGTTGATTTGTATACCGGGATAATTGAGGAACAGGGTAGACCACGCCCAATGACCGATGATGAGCGTCGTAATTTTCTTTTTCTGGTATTGATACAGAACGGATCATAACATGCGCTGGATCAAACAATATTGGTGGGCTTGGGGGATTGGGCTGATTATCACATTTTTGGTTGGTTTAACAGTCCGTGATCCACATTATCAGACATTTGGGTTGTATCTGAATATAAAGCAATGGCTCAAACTGCTGTTAGGGGGATTGTATACACTTTCAAGCCGTTTGTTGGATTCCACTATGATATTTTCCCCGTTGGTTGTGGTTATATTTGCTGGTTTGATAATTGCTGTAAGGGTGTTGTGGAAGCAACGCCGAATTCCAACGTTGATCCCATTGGTAACATTGTTAGCGATCAATACGTTATTTTATGGTGCATTCCAGTTTGTAGTTAACCGTGAACGTGTGTGGCAACCGATTGATAATTGTCGGTATCCTATTACACCGGATAATCACATACGGATTATTTACTATCCAGTGGAACGTCAATTAGAATATGGTGAGCAGCAATTTTTCTTAATGTCGTATAATGGCGGGTTAACCTGGGAACAGGTGTTTGATACTTATGCTATAGAACCGTCTCTTAGCTGTAATCAACATCTTCAACCGTTAGGGGATGGCGAAATGATCCTCCAGTTTGAACGGCGCGTTGATGGAAAATGGGAAAACGAGCGTGTCATCTACTATACTCAAGACGCTGGGATAACTTGGCAACGCATTGAGGGACAACAACATGATTGATTTATGGCAGTATTTAGGACCAGTCTTTGATATTCGTGAAGAAGTTTATCCAGAAATGGATGTGGCGAACTTGTCTTTATTGGCGACAAAACGATTGGTCGAATATTTGTTAGAAAACACGCGCAGTATTCATACGGAATTCCGTACATTTATGTCTGAAGACCCTGTACTCATTCAATCTCCAAAGCGGTTGATCGAAGGTATTATCACAGGAGAACTTATTGGTGCAATTGGTGGTGAGGTCATGATAGCACATTGCACGATCCCTGAGTTGGTTTTTTTCTTCGAAGAGCCTGGGTTTATCACGATTAACTATGCCCCTGGAATCAGCTGGAACCCAATGAGATTAATTACCCTGTTTGAATTTTTTCGTATGATGCGTCTGCTTGATCCACGTATTACCGTCCGCCTAAGCCCATATTTTTTTCCACCGAATTGGATTACTCGCTTTGATGATGCTTTTAAACTCTATATGACAGAGCGGATATAATATGATATATCGTTATATTCTGGTTTTGTTGATGTGTTTCAGTTTATGTTGGCAACAGGTAGATGCACAAGATGACCTCATCGACACGTTGTTATCAAGCATGACGCTTGAACACAAAGTTGCACAGTTATTTATGGTAAGTATGTATGGTGAGTCGTTAACATATGTTGGGCAGGAGATGCTACAAACATGGCAACCTGGCGGTGTGGTGTTATTTCCAAGTAACATCAATACGCCGGCTCAAATTACGCAATTGACCAATAGTTATCAGCAAACGATTACCGAAGCGGGGGGAATACCGCTTTTTATTGCGGTTGATCAAGAAGGGGGGTGGATTGCACGGTTACGAGATGGCTTTACAGAATGGCCCCCCATGTCGCTTCTGACAGCTGCCAATGATCCTGCATTAGCCTATGATGTTGGGCGTGCGATGGCGTTAGAACTACGTGCTGTTGGTATCAATATGAACCTGGCACCGGTTGCTGACCTGGACACTAATCTGGACAATCCAATTATTGGGCGGCGTTCACCAGGGTCAGAGCCAGAATTGGTTTCTGTGATGTTACAGGGCTATATTGCTGGCTCCCAAGAGGCTGGCGTGATGACAACGACTAAACATTTCCCTGGACATGGTGATACGGGGGAAGACTCTCATGTTACATTGCCGGTTATTTATCACGATCTGACACGGCTTGAATCAACGGAATTGCGCCCTTTTGCAGCGGCAATTGAGGCACAAACAGGGGCTATTATGGTCGCCCATATTTGGTTTCCGGCGTTTGATCCTGAGCCATTACCGGCTTCGCTATCTCACAACATCGTGACGGGTATATTGCGGGACACGATGGGCTATGATGGCTTAATTATCACCGATGCGTTGGATATGGATGCAATTGACACAATATATACAGATGAAGAAGCGGCGTTGATGGCAATCAATGCCGGGGTAGATATGCTGGTATATAGCCCTGGGATTAGCGAAGTGCGCCAGATGGCGGTGATGCAGTTTTTGGTGGATGCAGTACGATCTGGTGAATTAGATGAAGAACGGATTGATGATTCTGTTCGCCGCATTTTGCACGCTAAAATGCGCTATGGTGTGATGAACTGGTTACCATTAGAGCCGGATACTGTTGATGAGCGCATTGATTTGAGTGGTAATTTGGCATTGGTGGAGCGAATGTTCCGTGCCGGTGTAACTGTTGCGTTTGATCATCATGATCTGTTGCCAATTGATGCGGAGCAATCTGTTGCGATTATCTATCCTGGGCAACGAATTTCTATTCAACGTGTATGTGGCACTTATCGTGATGATATTCACTGGTTGAGTATTCCAGATTCACCTTCTGAGGCGGATATTCAAGCGGCTGAAAGAATCGCTTCTTTGGTGGATGTTGTGATTGTTTTTACACGCAATGTTGATGAGTATGTTAATGTGCCGCCATTGGTACGGGCATTGCCACAACAAAAAACTGTTGCTGTCGCGTTACGATCCCCTTATGATTTACTAGCTTACCCGGATGTCTCTGGATACATTGTTACATACGGTCCACAAGACCCTGCTATTACGACAACATGCGGTGTTTTGTTTGGTGAATATGATGCATTGGGGACGTTGGCGGTTGATTTAGATAGATGACGCTTGTCGCTCAGGGCGTTTCAGGTTAACTTAAATATTGTGATGAATAAACTGGTGGAATAAGAATGATGGCAACCCTCAACCCCGATCTGCTCTCTAAAGACTTTATTGCTGTGTTAAATGATGCAGCGGTGCTTAAAAAGCAATATCGTAAAGATACCATTATGCCGGAAATTATTTTATTGGCATTGTTACGTCGCCCTAATACGGCAGCGGCACGAATGTTGGAAATTTTTAAGACGAATCGCGGTGTTGATTTGGAGCGATTAGATCGTCAGGTGCATTTGGCAATTGAAACGCGACGTGACCAAAATGGCAATCTGGACTTTGTTGCTAAGGGCAATCGCGCAGAGCCGCTTTCTCGGCAGGCAATTATTTTAATTGATGATGCGCTTAGCTTGGCGAACTCAATGGATGAGGTTCGGGTAGATACGGATCACATCATGACTGTGTTAAGCGAAAGCAGTATGAGTACCAGCGGGATTTTGCGCCAACATGGCATTACCCCAAAAGCAATACAAGATATTATGATGGATCACAGTATTATTCGCCGCCGAGCAGACGGTACAACACAAGATTTTGTTGCATCGGCGAAATCGGGTGATCTTAAGGCGGTCTATTTTCGCGAAGACTTATTGCGTGAGATTATTAATATCATCTCACAGTCCATCAAACGACATGTGATTCTAGTTGGACCAGATGGGGTAGGGAAGCGCACTTTAGCTTATAGTTTGGCGTTATTGATGTCAGAAGGCAAAGGTCCAATTGGGTTAAGTAACTTAGTGCAAATTGATGAAGCAGCGCTGTTAGATAATGACCAGAAGGCGATGCGTGCTGGGTTAAGCAAAGCGAGTGGTGGCATTTTGTTTGTCCCACATATACATCGTTTTTTTGGTGGTCCCATTAAGGCAGAATTTAGTAAATCTACCCCGATGCTGCAAAAAGTCTTTTTAGATGATAATCCGGTGATTATTGCATCTACCACAGAGGTGGAATATAACCAGCGGTTGGCAAAAATCAGTGCTATTGTTGAAAACAGCCAGGTTGTGCGTGTGCCAGAGCCATCGGTTGATGAAACAATCGAAATGCTCAAAATCCTTAAGCCACATTTACAGGCAGATTATGATTTAGAGATTAAAGATGATGCAATTGAAGTGACTGCGCGATTGGCAAAACGTTATTTAACATCTTCGCCATTACCACTTAGCGCAGAGCAATTGCTGCATCGTACTGCTGCGATGGTTAACATGAGCAAGCAGCAACATTTAGCGTTTCGCCCTGAGTTTCGTGATGACACACTCGATGCGGAAGATGTGACTTTAGCTGCTAGTCAAATGACTGGTGTGCCAGTTAGTAAATTGGGTGAGGATGAACGCCTGAGATATGCCAAGATGGTTGAGCATCTTAAGGAGCGGATTATCGGGCAGGATGATGCAGTAATGTCTGTTAGCCGTGCAATTAAAACAGCACGTGTTGGGCTAAAAGACCCCAAACGACCGATTGGTGCTTTCTTGTTTTTAGGTCCAACCGGTGTTGGTAAATCTGAACTGGCGAAAGTGTTAGCAGAGTTCATGTTTGGAACAGAAGATGCTATGCTGCCGCTAGATATGTCTGAATTTAAGGACGAAAGTTCTTTGAATCGCTTATTAGGTTCGCCTAGTGGTTATGTGGATAGCGAGGCGGGGGGGCAGTTAACCGAGCGCGTTAAACAGCAACCATATATTATTGTGCTGTTTGATGAAGTGGAAAAAGCTCATCCGCGTATTATGGATATTCTGCTTCAGGTAATTGAAGAAGGTCGCCTAACAGATGGACGTGGGAACACGGTATCATTTAGTGAAACGGTAATTATTATGACTAGCAACCTGGGTTCTCAACATCTTGCTGTACCTGTGATCACAGACGAAATCCGTGAAGATGCGATGGAAGATGTTCGCTCTTGGTTCCGTCCAGAATTTTTGAATCGTCTGGATGAAATCATTATGTTTAATGCGCTAGACGATGAAAACCTGGCTGCTATTTTACGCCTGATGCTAAAGAAAGAAACGCGCATGGCAGAAGAACGGGGTTTACGGTTGACTTATACCGAAAAAGCGATCCAATGGATGTTAGATCAAAATGACGAACCAGAATACGGAGCCCGTCCGTTACGCCGTATTATTCGGCGTAACTTGCGTGAGCCACTAGCTGACTTTTTGCTTAAAACTAACCCGCCTGCTGGTACTGAAGTTCAGGTAGATGCCATTGGTGGCAAGAATTCCCGTCTGAAATTCACTGCATTGATTGATGGCAAAGAAGTTAAGATCAACAAGTGATGATTGGTGTAATCTCTGCAATTTTGGGGGTGTTAATTGTTCTACCCCGTGTAGCGTATCGCACTTGGAAAACGCAGCTTGTACTGAATGAGATGCCTTGGCTTGCTGGTATACTCGGTATTGTTGCAATTTTACGTGGACGTGGAAGAGTATGGGGATGGCTTGGGTTGGGCATGTCACTTGTGCCATATACACGTTTGCGTTGGGCACAGAAGAACATGGATGCGATGATGGTGGATGCACTTGGTGATGATTATGAAAGTTATATACCCGATGTTGCCAAAAAACGCATGACACAAACCCGCTGGTCATTAAAAAATACGCTGGGTGCAGCATATTATCGAAATTATCCTGTACGCATCATGCGGGATGTTGTGTATGTTCAACGCCCAACACGTCCATTAAAGCTTGATATATTCATGCCACAAGTTCCACCTGTGATAGGAGATCGTTACCCTGCGATTATTGTCTTGCATGGTGGTGGTTGGTATCGTGGCGATAAAACCGAGCATTTTGAACGACATAATTTACATCTTGCTGCCCAAGGATATGTCGTATTTGATGCACAATATCGCTTTTTTTCAGTTGATGCAGCACCTTGGGACGCACCTTTGCAAGATGTACGGGAGGTAATCCGCTGGGTTAAGGCAAATGCAGATGAATATCAAGTGGACACGACAAAAATTGCTTTGTATGGACGCTCTGCCGGTGGGCAACTAGCTTTGCGTGCGGCATACGGTGCTTGTGGTGAATTTATTGATACGTCTGTTCAAGCAGTGGTGACAGCTTATGCGCCAACTGACTTAAGATTGACGGGGTATGAGCCGGATTTTCGTGTATGTGGCTTGTTAGGCGGTCAGAGTTGGGAAGTTCCTGAAACATATGCGGATGCCAGTCCAATCGAGTTTGTTCGCGATGATTTGCCACCAACGTTGATGATGCACGGTGGGGCGGATTCCCTTGCTTCGTATGTTCACGCAGAATTAATGCTTAACAAACTCCGGCAGACAAATACTCCTTGTGTGGTGTTGAGGGTTCCCTGGGGGCGACATGGCTTTGATGCGGTTTTGCCTGGAACAGGGTATCAATTAACACAATATTATGTGGATCGTTTTTTGGCTTGGTGTATGTATCATGGACAAACCGACAACCCAACATAAGCGTCCTGCTTGGCAACGACCAGAATATGGATTTATCGCCTGGCAGATGACCTTAGGGTATATTTGTAATCATCGCAGCCCGGATGCTGTGCTAAAATTGGAAGCCTATCCACAAAATGGGCAAATCATGTGGGCGGGGGCTGTTTCTTGGGGGCGCGTGAATGAGGCGGTACGAGATTGTGAAACACTCGCTGTTGCTCTTCGTGATTTGTGGCTAGAAGTAGAGCGCAACCATATTATTTTTGGTTCACCAGAGGATGCGCTGCGTCGTCCCATAAATTATGACGATCATGAATGGCTGGATGTTGAGACGCTTGATGTATTGCAACGGCTTATTTGGACCATACAAACCACGATGCAAACAGGGTGGATGCTGGTGTTAATTTATCAACCAACAGAAGCCCCTGCTATGCGTGTACAAACACGTTTGTTGGCGAACGACAACCAAATGCGAGCAGCAGGGCAGGGTGCTAGCCTGTTAGATGCACTACGGGATTTGTTCCGTAATGCAACACCATTATTTTCAAAATTGGTCAATAAGGATGAGTATAAATGACAGTTCAACTCGATACTTCGATTTTCCGTAAATATGATATTCGCGGGCGAATTGATGACGAAAACGCCCAACTAACTCCCCAAGTTGCCCGTTGGGTTGGGCAAGCTCTTGGTACATATATGCCTAAGCAGTTTGGAACAGATCGTATGTTTGTCGGTTCGGATAACCGCCCATCATCTGTGCCGCTGAAAACAGCTTTAATTGAAGGGTTGTTATCTACTGGTATGGATGTGACGGATATTGGCGATGTTTTGACTCCAACCACTTATTTTGCAACTGCCAGTTATGGTGAAAAAGGCGGCGGGGTGATGATTACCGGAAGTCATTTAGACCAACGGTATAATGGCATCAAAATGGCTTATAATCGACTGGCATTAGCTGGGGAACAGATTCAAGATTTGCTGAAGCTGATTCTGGATCAGACGTTTGAAACAGGTTCAGGCACGCTTGACCACGATCCGGATATGATCCATAAACACATGGATCGCATTGCCAGCCTGGTTAAGCTGGAAAAACCATTAAAAGTTGTGTTGGATGCTGGAAATGGGCTATCTGGTACATATATCCCGCCTGTTTTAGAGCGTTTGGGATGTGAAGTTGTTGGCTTGTATCTTGAAAGCGATGGGACATATCCAAATCACTTGCCAAACCCAGAAGACCCAGAGATGACTAAAGACCTTGAAAAGAAGGTGGTTGAAGTTAACGCGGATTTAGGATTAGCATTTGATGGTGATAGTGACCGCTGTGGATTTATTGATGAACATGGGCATCATATTGCGGCGGATCGCTTATTGGCATTATTGGCGCGTGATGTGTTAACACGGCATCCAGGTGCACCTATTGTCTTTGATGTGAAATCTTCTCAGGCATTACCGGATGAGATCAAGAAGTATGGTGGTGTGCCAGTGATGTGGAAATCTGGTCATAGTTTGATGAAGCAGAAAATGAATGAAATTGGCTCGCCACTAGGTGGGGAAGTCAGTGGACATTTGTTTTATGGTGATGATTATTATGGCTTTGACGATGCACCGCTTGTGGCTCTTAAGACGTTGGAAATCATCTCTCGGACAGATAAGACGATCTCTCAACTGTTTGATGAAATTCCTAAGTTGGTTGCCACGCCAGAAATCATCTTATCTGCGCCAGATAACATCAAATTCCAAATTATTGATGAGATCAGCGAAGAACTATCAAAGACTTATGAAGTCATTACAGTTGATGGGGCGCGCGCCAATTTTGAGGATGGTTGGGGGTTGATCCGTGCCAGTAACACACAACCCGCAATCACATTACGCTTTGAGGCACATACATCACAAAACTTAGTTGCCAATATGAAAAAATTCAAAGCGTTGATGGATCAGCACCCAGAAATTGATCAGACTAAGTTTAATGAGCTAATTGACAAATTTAGTTCACAATAATCTGGGTATTTCTTGTTCAAAACCCTGGTTTTTGTAAAAATGATCAGGGTTTTGGATTAAAATAAGGAGCTGTGTTCAGGCTCAGTTTGATATTTGTACAACAACAAAGTTGGGTACAATGGCTTTCGAAACACCACATTACCAAGTGACTTCACAGAGACTTAAAGCAATTATTCAACTAATGCGCTTACGGCAGCATGTTCCATTTGTGCTTCCGTTAACCTTACTTGGTGCGTTGATGGCAGTTTATCTGAATGATGTTGAGCTTGACTGGCGATTGGCACTGATTGTTTTGGCAAATATTTTAGGTATGTCCTGTGCCTTTATTATTAATGATATTGAAGATTCTGATGATGATGCCCAAGACAAGCATAAACGCCAACAAAATGCTATAAGTAGTGGACTCATTACCAAGCACGCAGCCCGAATAGCATTTAATACATTGGCAGCTTTGACATTGGGCTTATATGCTCTAGCTGGCATGTGGACGTTTATTTTAGGTGGGTCTGGGTTGATACTGGCGTATTTGTACTCTGTACATCCTTATCGTTTTAAGGCACGCCCAGGGGTAGATTTACTGTCTCATGCATTAGGTGGTGGTAGCTTACAAGTGCTTATCAGCTATTTTTTATACGATCATAGCCCTAATCAAGCCTGGTATTTAATTGCCGGAATGACCACAGCATCGCTTTATGGGCAATTTTATAATCAAATTCAAGATTATGATCATGATCGAAAAACCGGACTGAAAAACACTACAATCTTAATTGGTAAATCAACAGCTACCACCTTTATGTATGCATCAATTGGCATAACAATATTGTGTATTTGGCATTCGATTCGTCTTGGCATTTTCCCGCATTGGTTGGTGATAGTTATTTTTGCGGGGGGCATCGCTTGCTCATTGTTTGTTTGGCAAACCGATATGCGGGGCAAGCCGGTTGGTTTTTTAGAAGCCTTTCAAGTCCCTGTTTTATTGGTGTTGAACTTCACTGTTTTGTTATGGTTAAGTTGGGAAGTTGGCTTGCTGACACTTTAAGTTAAGCGACGGATACGAACATTCAATAATTCGCTTGTTGTATCCAACAATGTATTATAAAGAAACACCTTAGAAATGTAACGACTAGCACCAGCTGCCATAATCGCTTTAATTTGTTCAGGGCTGGGAATATCTGTCATCACCAT
This sequence comes from Chloroflexota bacterium, assembly GCA_003696565.1. Taxonomy (GTDB): domain Bacteria; phylum Chloroflexota; class Anaerolineae; order Aggregatilineales; family Phototrophicaceae; genus DAOTWY01. The sequence goes on along the minus strand of RFHA01000149.1, from coordinate 6,040 downwards.
GATGGGCATTTGAGCATAGTTGGGTTTTTTACGTAGAAATTGGACCAACTCTAAGCAACGGGCAAAATCCATGGTGAGATCAATCAACATAATATCTGGGATTGTTTGTTGTTTAAGAACATTAGCAAGGGCTTTAAAACTGTCTAAAGCCATTACTTCAACATTAGTTTGGCTAAAAATCTCTTGAATAGATGCCTGTGCCTGCTGATCTTTGCTTAAAACAAGAATTTGTTTTCTCATTTTTATTTTCCTGATTTTGCATCATAAAACACCTATTTTAATGTATCACGGAATCATGTAGTTAGGGTTAAGATTGCCCAATAGCATGAGCCAATAACAGATAGGGACAAACATGCGACGCTTAGGTATTTTAGGTGGTGGTCAACTTGCGCAGATGACCATACAGGCAGCGATATCATTAGGAGTTGAAACGGCAATCTTTGAACGCTTTGCTGATAGTCCAGCATCTCGATTAACACATCATACCATTGTAGGCGATTGGCAAGATCGTCATGCGTTGGAGCAATTTGCCAAATTGTGCGATGTTATTACGCTTGAAAATGAGTTTGTGGATGCGTCTGTACTGCAAAAACTGGTTGAATTAGGTGTGCCGGTTTATCCTACCGCGGAAACCCTTGCGCAAGTGCAGGATAAATTAATCCAAAAGACTACTATGCAACAGGCTGGTATTCCTGTTCCACGTTTCTGTGGGGTAGAAACACCGGATGATGTTGTGACTGCCGCGGCAGAAATTGGGTATCCACTGCTGCTTAAGGCGCGCCGAGATGGATACGATGGCTATGGCAATGTCACAATTCATTCTCCTCAAGATATTCCGGCAGCATGGGAAAAATTAACGGCGAAAGGTCGTAAGTTACTCATAGAGGCGTTTGTGCCATTTGTGCGTGAATTGGCAGTGATGGTGGTACGTGGACGTAATGGCGAGACGCAAGTGTATCCATTGGTAGAAACGATACAACATAATCATGTGTGCCATGTGGTGCGGGCACCTGCTCATGTTTCATCTATTGTGGCGGATAAGGCGGCTGATATTGCACTAAAAGCTGTTGAAGCAATTGATGGGGTAGGTGTGTTTGGTGTGGAGTTATTTGAATTGGAAAACGGTGACGTGGTCTATAATGAGATTGCGCCACGTCCGCATAATTCTGGACATTACACTATAGAAGCCTGTATAACATCCCAGTTTGAAAATCATATTCGTGCTGTGATGGGATGGCACTTGGGGATAACAGACTTAGTTAAACCGGCGGCGGTTATGGTGAATATCCTTGGTACAAAACAAGGAGATGTCCCAGCAGATATTGTAGTACCAGCACTTGAAATCCCTGGAGCACATGTGCATTTATATGGTAAAAAACAGGTGCGTCCTGGTCGTAAAATGGGGCATGTAACACTGATAGGGAATGATATACCGAACTTGGAAAAACTTGCACGGCAAGCAGTTGATGTTATTGGATTGTGAGAGGTTGACATGATTGGGATTATCATGGGGAGCGATAGTGATTTACCGACAATGCAAGGCGCGATTGAAATCTGCCAGGCATTTGATGTGCCATATGAGGTTAAGGTCGTTTCGGCGCATCGTACACCGGATGATATGGCAGATTATGGCAAGACCGCACACACTCGTGGTATTAAAGTGATTATTGCCGGTGCCGGTGGTGCGGCGCATTTGCCAGGTATGGTAGCTGCATATTCCCCACTTCCGGTTATTGGTGTACCAGTTCAGAGTAAAGCATTAAGTGGATTAGATTCTTTACTTTCTATTGTTCAAATGCCGGGTGGTGTACCAGTGGCGACGGTAGCCATTGGTGGCGCAAAGAATGCGGGTCTGTTGGCGATACAAATTCTTGCTACACACAATCCGCATTTACTACAGAAAATGATCGCATATAAAGCAACATTAGCAGATGAATCACGTAAGAAAAACGAGGCACAGCCTTTTAATTAAGAGGAGATCATGATGTTTTGTCCAACTTGGATACTTGTTTAAGATGAAAACTGTCGAAAAAGAGCAGGATTAATCCTTGAAGCATAATACCCCACCCGTTGCCACGCATTGCTTCGGATTGACCACGTTTAGTGAGTAGCCAGCCACCAAAGATATAAACTAGATTCAATGGGGCATTAATTGCCAGAATGCGCTGGAGAGCGTGCGTTTCCTTTTGCATGATTGCTTCATCGAATGGGTCATCGAGTTTATCTAATCGACGACGTGTTTTAATATGCCCAAATAAGGCAATGGCAATGTTGATGATGCCCCAACCAACTGCTTGCGTCCCGATTCCGCGCCAAAAGGAACTTTCACTCCGGCTTAATCTGCGTCCGAGTTCGATATTTAAGATATTGATGTTTAACAGGCGACTGGTTAGTTGTTGGTTAAATCGCCAAATATTTATTTGTTCCATCGACGTTTGAACTCCTGATAGCGTGCTTTTAGGAAAGCGGGTAAACGGGTTTCACTCTCTTTTGCCTGTACTAATGTTACGCCAAATGTCAGTAGCACGTTGGTGAGAAAGAAAAACAATAGTTCTTCAAATGGTAGATTGTCGATGACTTCCCATTGAATGGTTTTCTCTGGTATAATATGCCATGTACCAGAACCAATAGCGAGTGAGTCGATATAACCAAGATACGCAGTTGATGTGATGATACTGGTAGCTACTAATTTACGATACTTCCATAGAATATCCCCACCAAATGCCGTTTGCAGCATGATTGGCGGGAGTGCCCAACTTAAAATTAAATTGAGATAACGGGTGCGCTCTCTATACATAATAAGGTCGCGGAATTGCTGCAACCAGATGATGCCCAGTCCCCCTGTAACAATCACGCGGGCAAGTGGATAAGTGTTTGGATTTGCAGCTTCTTGGTCGGTATTAATGTGACGAGAGAGAAATTGTAACCATGAGCCGGTTAACAGTGATTGTAACCAGAAAAAGTTGTATTCCTCAATAGGAACCCAACCGATTTTGAATCCATTGACGAGATTATGATCGTAATTCCATACACCGGAGGCAACCAAGTAGTTATCCCAGGGGGTAGTATAAGCAACAGCGGTGAGCGCATGACCGATAAGCACTTTATCTTCTTGCCAGTTTTGTAAATGCTCTGGTGGGGTTTTACCACGTTTTTGTTCCCACCAGATAAGCAAGCGCAATACAATCAACGGTAGAATAACAAAGCGTCTTAATACCCCAAAATATTTCATTCAGCCTTTTCGACCTCTTTCTCAAGATCATCCAGGATGCCACGAATTAGATTAGCACTTTTGTGTAGTTTTTCCTGCTCATCATAGCTGAGTTTGAGAGGAAAAGTGTCTATGATACCATTGCCTCCGATGAGGTGTGGCATAGCAACCGTAACATTTTTTACATCGGCAATTTCATTATGTGGGGCACATACGGTCATGATGGCGCGTTGATCGTGTAAAATTACCTCCACAATGCGGGTTAATGCGCTGCCAATGCCGTAGTATGTTGCACCTTTACCCTGAATAATGTGATAGGCAGCGTTTCGTACGTTTTCATCAATCCTCGCACGATCAGTAAAATCCATTTTAATATTCCGCCGCCGACAGAACTCATCCAAACTGATACCAGCAATATCAACAAGCGACCATGTAAGAACTTCTGAGTCACCATGTTCACCAATGACATAGCCGTGTACATGATGCGAATCGACACCGACATGTCGCCCAACAAGTGTTCTAAAGCGTGCAGTGTCTAATGTTGTGCCACTACCGAAAACCCTGGTAGATGGTACGCCATGTTCAGCGGCGAATTGTGCAGTTATATGAGTCATAATATCCACTGGATTGGTTGCTACAACTAGGATAGCTTCCGGTGCATATTTGAGGATTTCTGGCACAATTTGGCGAAAAATCTGTGCGTTACGCCCTAATAATTGTAAACGAGTTTCGTCTTTGCTTGCTTGGTTAACCCCAGCAGCGATGATGACTACTTTACAGCCTTTTAGGTCTGAGTAGTCACCGTCATTAATCTCTAATGCCGACGCAAACGGTACGGCATGATAAATGTCATCTGCTTCAGCCTCTGCACGAGCTTGATTTTTGTCCACTAGGACAATCTCACGCCCAACCCCACGCATAACCATCGCATAGGCAGCTGTAGCTCCAACCATGCCGCTGCCTACAATACCAATTTTCATTGAAATTATCCCCTCTTAGTGTTGAGCCAGATTTTTGGTAATCTGGCGAGTTTTTCCCATTTTGTCAGATGTGCCCGACGAGCAAACACATTATAATCATGTTTCTCAATATCTGTTAGTATGTCACGGTAGAGTGCTGCCGCTGTACTAATAGCAAAACGCCCATTTTTATTTAATAACTGAATACCCTTCCAGGATTCCTCATAAAGTTTTCGGTTCCGCGCGATTTGAAAGCGCATGAAATTCCGCCAACGCTGTGTCACAACCCCGGCAGCGATGTCATCCTCAGTTAAACCGAAAGCGTCTAGTTCTTCTTGAGGCAGATACACCCGCCCCACACGCCAATCTTCGTAAACATCGCGCAGAATGTTCGTTAACTGCAAGGCAACTCCAAGTCGAACGGCATAGGGTAGGGCATGTTCACCTGCGTAACCAATAATATGCATTGCCATCAAGCCAACTGTGGAGGCAACGCCATAAGCATACTCTGCCAACTCAGCAAATGTTTGATAGCGGGTTTTCGTCAGATCACGCGCAACTCCGTCAATAAGCTGGTCAGCATAACCATAGGGGATATTAAAACGATTTTTTGTATCTGCCCAGGCTAATGCTACCAGATTGTTCTGTGGTGGATTTGGCATATTGACTTGCTCACGCCATTGGTTTAATTGAAGCCTGCGCTGCTCTGTAGGCGCATTGCAATCAACAGTATCGTCTGTAGTACGGCAGAAAGCATAAAGCGCACGTGCCGCTTGCCGCTTGTCTTTGGGTAATAAACCAGAAGCGATGAAAAACGTCCGGCTGTGTGTTTTGGTGATTTGTGCGCAATGATGATAGGCAGCTTGCATGACATCAATATCTGGCACAATCATCAAATTGGGTAGTTGTGTTTTATGTGCCTCTTGTGCCCATGCTAACAAACGGTATTCCCAGGGTTGTTGCATTTGTAACGTCATACACTTTTTCGCCTCTGTTTGCTGATACGCATTGATTATGTCTTAGCCTGACATAAAACCTTATGAGATTGTTATGAGAGGGCTATTAACATCCTAACGTAACAATGACTATCGATTAAGTGAAATATTATTCAAAAAATCAATGAGATCGGTGTTGAATGCTTCAACAGTTTCTTCCATTGGTAAGTGTCCGACATCTGGATAGCTATACCAACTAGCGTTAGGAAAGACATTTTCTAGCAACCATTCTCCCCGTGTGATAGGCACCCAGGTGTCTTGTTCGCCCCACATCAGCGCGACTGGAGTATCCAAACTACCCAATGCTTGCAAATCCAGGGGAGAAATGTTATCACCACGATATTGGAAATATGCTAACAAACCGGCTTCCCAGCCTTCTACACGCAACGGACGTTGATAAGCGATGATAGTGGATTCTGGTACATCAAAATCAGGGTGATATGCACTGCGTAAGATATTGGTGAATTGTTCTGGTGTGAGGAAGCGAGCGACTAATCGTTGTGATGTTGGATCGTTGGGATCAAGGTTTTGGATGAGTGAGAACATGTTACCTAAAGGGGTAGAGCTATCTGATTCGTCACCAGCATCTTGATCTTCTTCAGTTATATCTCCACTGCTAACTGCACCTGCAACATAAACGAGCGCATCCACACGATTAGGATATGCGACTGCAAAATAGCTGATGATACCCCCGCCAGAACTATGCCCGACGAGCGTTGCACTATCTATATCAAGCGCGTCCATTAATGCAGCTGTTTGATCTGCCATCGCTTGCGGTGAAAAATCAATATCTGGAGATTTATCTGATAAGCCGAATGGCGGGCGGTCATAGGCGATCACGTGATAACCAGCATCGACCAGGGCAGGGATTGTTT
>RFHA01000148.1 GCA_003696565.1 Chloroflexota bacterium | reverse complement strand
ATGAAAAACATGATTTATCTGGATCACAATGCAACTACACCAGTTGATCCAGAAGTGTTGGAAGAAATGCTTCCCTATTTTTCTGAAATCTACGGTAATGCAGCAAGTGTGGATCACGAAGTTGGCAACATCGCCAAACAAGCTGTTGAGACTGCTCGCGAGATTTGTCGCAAGACCATCAACGCAAAATCGGAAAAAGAAATCATCTTCACTAGTGGCGCAACCGAATCGGACAATATAGCGATCTTTGGTGTTGCAGAGCAGTACGCAGACAAGGGTAATCATATCATTACTTGCGTGACTGAACATAAGGCAGTATTAGACTGCTGCACTCACTTGGAGGCACGGGGAAAGAGAGTTACCTATCTTCCAGTGGATGAGTATGGTTTGATTGATCTGGAGAAGCTAGAACAAGCAATCACACCTGAAACTGTGCTTATCACAATCATGTTTGCTAATAACGAGATTGGCACTATACAACCTATTAAAGAAATCGGCGCGATTGCCCGTAAATACGGAGTTATCTTCCACACTGATGCCGCTCAAGCTGTTGGGCATGTTCCAATTGATGTGCAGGATATGAACATTGACATTCTGTCTTTTTCTGCACACAAAATTTACGGTCCAAAAGGAATTGGTGGGTTATACGTGCGCCGCCGTAGCTTTCCCCCAGTGAAACTGTCGCCCGTGATTCATGGTGGGGGGCATGAATTCGGCTTGCGCTCTGGTACATTGAATGTTCCTGCAATTGTTGGTCTCGGCAAAGCACTAGATATTGCCAATAAGAAAATGGAAGTGGAAGCAGAACGATACCATGCCCTAACAACGCACATGCTCGCTGAATTCAAGAGCCGCTTGGGGGACGAGAATGTAATGCTGAATGGGCATCCAACTGCACGTTTGACGCATAACCTAAATATTTCACTACGTGGCATTGAAAGTCGCTCGTTGATCGTCCAGTTGAAGAACATCGCAATCTCCACTGGTTCTGCATGTACGTCAACAGAGGTGAAACCATCCCATGTGATCGAAGCTTTAGGTTTTGGGGAAGAACGCGCTCATAGTGCCATTCGCATCGGGCTAGGACGTGGCAACACTGATGAGCAGATTGAACAGGCTATCGATACAATTGTTGCGAAGGTGAATCACCTGCAAAAGTTTAAGGTATAGAAACGCCGATGGCGATCTTTTTTCATGGAAGCTTTGTGCTGAATCGACCTTACATGACGGGTATTCTGAAGCGTGGGTTGGATAATCCCAATATGCGTGATACCGAACATACTGCACCCTTTGGATATAAATCACCTTTTGCCGCAAAATATCGCGCATGTCGGTCAAGTGATATTAAATCAGCGAAAAGCATCGGTAGTGTGCTTCAATATCTAAATCTACTGTGAAGCACTTTAATCAATCAGACGTGTTTTTGACAACAAGTGGTCGTAAACCATCATCGGTCAGCACAGATGGACGCTCAAAAGAATGCTTGCCGAAGACGTTGATGTGTTCGTATCGAACGTGTGATAGTCGTTCTAATTCTGCTTCGGAGATTTCTTGCCCTGTGCTTTGTAAATATTGAATAGCTGCCTGCATATAAACGGTATTCCAAACAGCAACAGCATTAACAATCAGATTGAGGCAATTGGCTTGATTGAGTTGCGTATCAATGCGTCGCTGATAAGCTTCACTGTTATAATAGCGCAAAATGAATATCGTTTTGACGATACGTCCATATTCTTGCAGTGCTTGAGTGAGGATATGTTGTCGTGGGAAAGACTGTAGTTTACGAATAATGAGTGACGGGGGTGTCCATCGGAATTTGAGTGACGCAACGAGGCGCAACATCTCATCCCAATTTTTCGCGATGAGATCTAAATCAGATTTAATATGAAATAGCAAAGCCTAAGCACTGCGTTGCAGTTCGATTTGACATCACTAACGTTAAGTCATCAGGTGTCAGCAAAAAATGAGTAATCAGATCAGTCTCACCAATTGTGCTGGGGAAATTAGCAAGGGCTTCACGGTGATCTGCTTTGAGAAATCGACGTGACATACTGATCGCTCCCTTCTAAAACTCTTCGATATAGGAAGCTGCAACATCTTCTGGTGGATTAGTATAACGCTGGATGTAGCGTTGGGATTGATGACCTAAGCGGCGTTCTAATTCATAGCCATCAGCACCTGTTGCCTTCGATAATTGGAAGGCAAAGGTATGGCGTAAGTCATGCGGGCGCAGAGGCGAAATATGTCTCGCTTCATCTTTAATGCCAGCATCATGCCATTTACCAATTTTCTCTAGAATATGATTCACCGAGCGTGGTGACATGCGTCCATCGCTACGACGTGGTTTTGCCTCGACAGCGACCAAAAACAACGGTGTTTCTTCTGGAGTCTTGGTTGTCATATCATCGCCATGTTCTTTCTCAAGATAATCTGCTAAAGCACGACGAGCATCTAGTGATAAAAATACATCACGTTGTGTTTTCCCTTTGCCAACCACCCCATTGATTTGAGCGCGTCTCGCTTGACGTAATTTTTCAATTCCATTGGGACTTAACTGACTGAGATTGAGGTTGACCAATTCTTCGCGACGCAATCCGGTTGAAAGCAAGACAAACACAATCGCACGATCACGCCAGGGACGTGCTTTCGCACGGAGCGGTGCTTCTTCATCAGACAGCAGCCATTTGCGACCCTTTGCACGATAAAAGGGTAAAAGACGGTCACACAAATTCTTCAGTGATTGGATTTGGTCTTCATCGAGGGCGCGGGGTTCAAGCGCAGGAAGTGGCAACTCGCCAATGCCTTTGGTAGGATCACCCATTATAAATACTGTATCATCTTGTGCATCAACCCATGTTGCAAATCCAGATAGTGATGCCATGTGATTATTGATTGTGGAGGCTGTGAGGTCTTGTGCTTGAAGATGTTTCTGCCATGCAATAACATCACGCTTCACACACGAACTGATGTATTCTTGACCGTAGCGTGCTTCAAAGAAGGCTTGAAAACGATTAAGATGGAGCTTAATTTTTCGCCCGACTTCTTCTGAACGAACACCATCGACTGCCATTTTAAGATAGTAGTCAATCCAATCTTGCAGGCTATCTGATTGAGGCTGTGACATCATCAATTCCTTTCCTGAAGCACTTTAATAGGGATAATGGTAGCTCAAACCACTCATTTTGCCACTATTTTAACCTATTTGCTTCACAGAAGGCACGTTTCCTGAAGCACACTGCCGATGCTTTTCGCTGATTTAATATCACTTGACCACATACTGCCCCCTTTGGATATAAATCACCTTTTGCCGCAAAATACCGCGCATGTATTCAGAAGACAGCTATCATTTATCCCAGATTTTCGGTGAGGCTGACCGATTCTGGTAAAGAAATCTACAGTCATGATCCACAGCTTGAGCACGAGAGTACGATGTGGTTTATGCACGAACAACTTACCGAAACATCTATCTACCAATGCAGAGACATGGCATTTTTTCTTTAAGAATTTCCTACCCGAACATCCTACT
>RFHA01000147.1 GCA_003696565.1 Chloroflexota bacterium | reverse complement strand
TCCTCTAGGCGGACAGTGAACGCCAGATAACTCGGCGTGAAATCCACCAAAACAAATTGAATATCATAATCTCCAGCTGCAATCTGATCTGCCATAGCATTAAACAGCATTTGTTCATCAATCTGAATGGCTGCCATATCCACAACGCTTAATGTGAAACTCGTATCAATACCCAAGTTAACATGTGGGTGCGATTCTGAATCCAGCGTGATTATCACATCCCTTGAGCCTTGTTCCCCTGGGCGGTCAATTAACGTGACGGGGATGCTGATGTCATACTGACCGGCAGCGTAAGATGATGCATTGAACGTAATCGAATCCGGCGCGGTGTAATCAACATTACGGCTAGCAGAACCACTATAGCTCAAATTGACCGTAACCGTTCCTGTAATATTCGGTGGTCCATCAATGACGGTAAGCCGCACCGGGATATTGATTATCCCTTGTGCTTCGCCCGCTGTGCTGTTGGGATAAACCATGTTGACCTGCCCAGTTGCTTGCACGTTAGTATCTGTGATATTGATGGTGTGCATTGTGGTGCTGCCTAAATTAACATTTGTTCGGCTTGGGTCAAGCAATGTGATTGTGATGCTCTCACCTGCGTCAATCACGTCATCCCTCAAGACAGTGACATCAAAACTTGCGTTATATACCCCACTGTTAAAACTGGATTGCGTAAATGAAACAGAATCGGGTGCGGTGTAATCGACATTTCGGGTTGCGCTACCGCTATAGTTCAACGTGACAGGGATAGAAGGTCCGGGTATAACGGGGGGCGTTGCCCCAACAGACAGAGTCAGGTTAACTGTATAGTTGGCGTTATTTTCAGTTGCGGTGCTAGATGTGCTGCTAAATTGAACGGTTGCCGTTGGTGCGATAATCGCCGCATCCATATCAATACGCGGCTTATCTTGAACAGACACATCATCAATCAGAACACCGGTATTAGCTAGACGATCCCGTATTTGTGTGACAGTATAAGCGGGAAAAGCCTGCTTCATCAATGCCCACGCGCCTGCTACCATTGGGGTTGCCATGGATGTCCCTTGTGCGTTAGCGTACCCGCCACCTGGCACTGCCGATGTAATACTCACGCCAGGTGCGTAAAAATCTAAAGCGGTAGAAACGTTAGAAAAACCAGCCACATTATCTGAGTCATCTGTGGCAGCCACACTAATAACATTTGAAACGCAAGCCGGTGGTCCCATCATCGTAAACGCCCCATCATTACCCGACGCAGCAATCACCGCGATCCCTCGGCTCCGTAATGTATCTACCGGCGCGAAGTAGTATCCATGATCACCATCACACGTCCCGGTGTATTGGGCAGATCCTCCCAAGCTCATATTGACAGATGCAATATTAGGGTAATATGGCGTATTGCCCGGTGTGCTAAGCTGAGCAATATAATCAAATGCTTCTAGTTGATCGCTTATGTAAGATAATGTGCAAGGCGCGGGAAGTGGTTGGCAATCTTGCGAAGTTGTAAAGATGGTGAAAATATTGATAGCGATAATCTGAGCATCTGGAGCAACGCCGCCACCGTAACCGGATGCACCGGTGGGTCTGCCCGCTGCAATGCCCGCTACATGCGTCCCATGATCACACCCCGTGCAAGCACCTGGATATGGTCTGGCAGCATTCCCCCCGTATTGTGTGTTTGTACCATTTGGACAAGCGGAGAGGGTTGTGCTACCGTTGGCGGTGTTAAAACATGCCTGCCAAGTCACTTTGCCGTTGTTCAATGCCGGGTGAGTCGCGTCTACGCCGGTATCCAAAATGACGACAATCTGCCCGCTGCCAGTGTAGCCGTTCACATGCAGTTGTGGTGCATCAATCACCCCGAGCGCACTGCCAGTTGCTGGTGGCATGGGGATGTCCTCATAAACTGCGGCTACGTTTGGATTGGCTTCTAACGCGCGTCGCCCTTCGTCGCTCACACGCATGGCTATGTATGGCAGGGTGCGCAACAAGGTGACATCCTGCAATTGGATTTCTGGAGTGTTTTGCAATGTCCGCAAGGTCGCTTTTTGTATGGTGTTAATTTGTGCCCGCTGAAACTGCACCGCAAAGCTGCTGGATAATTGACTTTCTGGGCGGGTGTTGGTGTTTAGTACCACAATGACCGGATACAAAGAATCATCTTGTTCTTGTTGTTGCGCCACTATCTGACTGCTTAGCAGCAATAGTAACCATAGCCATAGGATGAATTGTCGTCTCATGATGTTCAAATCTCGTTTTAATCCGTAGTCTGTTATTGTCAATTATAAGTGAGGATAATCAGAGGATAAATTAGGATTATGCAACGGTTTCCCTATTTTTCCGTATAATGGTTAAGACGGATCGTAATAGGATAAGGCTATGGCAAACATATTTGACACATTGATCACGGTTATCGTCGGGACGGTCACCCGTGTGACAAGCACTATTCAAAGCAGCGTGGGAACTTTACAGGACTTTTTTTATGTGCGGGTTTCTGGCTTGCCTTTTATCGTCTTGGGGGCACGGCAAGTGGGTAAAACAACATTGATTGAATGGTTACGCAAAAACATGAAAGACATTGATGGCTTTGACCCAGACCCGACTGCTGCCGGTGGGCAAGATTTGCCAGATTTTACTGCAAAAATCGGTGACACTCATATGAAGCTCAAACCGACCCGTGACGTGGGCGGGGAATATGCTATGTGGGAAACAGATTGGGTAGAGCTATTCCGGCAGGCAGAACCGCGTGGCATCATCTTTATGCTGGATCACACCGATGTACATCTACAAAAAGACGCGCTCAACTTTGTTATGCAGATGATTGATGATGATCCTGCCACAGCCAAACACTTAAAAGCGTTCTTTGTTTTGGTTAACAAGTGTGACTTGTGGGAACGAGACATGACGCTAGAGGACATCATGCTAAATTATCGTAACGAGCAACGACGGATGGCAGCCCAATCTGAGCGTGTTGGCTATAAATATGCTATCACTTACGGCAGCCTTTACACAGGCAAGGGCGTAAAAGCGATGATGAAAGAGTTCTTTAACGTCTTACGCCCAAAACCCAAGCCACGCAGTGAATTATAGGTTGCCAAAGGAGCAATTCCGATGGCAACCGTATCTACGCCATAAATGGCGTTCTGCTATGGGGTAATTGTATAAAATCAGCCCTAGTTATGGGGCGGCAAAACTGGCATGCGGAGTTTATCCCTATGTGATTGCTTTGCCACCGTTATTGATCTGAAGATGCGCGGTGGGTTATTCACCGTTGAGACGCACCCCCCGGAAATCCGTTTGACCAGGGAACGGATGCATGACTAACCCCTCTACGTCATTGTTCACCGCGCCAATGACCGAAGCAAACCAGGGGTAAATTGTCGCACCACGATCACGGAAAATCTGCGCTAGTTGGCTATAAATTGCCGCCCGCGCTTCGGGGTCAGCGGTGATACCGGCTTGTGCAACCAGCGCATCCACTTCCTCATCTACCCAATGGGCTTCATTGCAGCAGCTACCACTAATATGGGCTTCATTAAAGTATCCTTGTGGAACGGGGCGATCTCCCCAGCCGGTGATGCCTAAATCAACTTCCATCCATTCATTATCACCATAATAGATATTTTCTGGACGCATGATGATATCCACATCAATACAGGCTTGCTCCCATTGATTTTGTAAGGCAACAGCCAGAGCTTCATAGTTGAAAGCATCCACGACATAAAACTCGCTATAGAGACGGTCTTCGCCGGTGGCTTCTTGAATGAGCGCACATGCCTGGGCTGGATCATAGTCATATGCCTCGATGCTGTCATCAAAAAACGCGCCAAATCCAGGTCCTAGTGGGTCATAATTGCCGATTGCCCCATAACCTTCTTGGACGGTTTCTAACAATTCTTGGCGGTTGGTGGCATATTTAAACGCCTGACGTATCCGCACATCTTCCCCTAAATGCCCTTCATCAGAGCGAATACGAATAACCGGGTGTTGATTGGTTGGCACATTGAGAATTGTCACATTATCGGCATTTTCTAGCGTTGGCACTTGGGCAACATCCACCTTAAAGATGAAGTCTACTTGTCCGTTAATGAGTGCGTCGATTTGTGTTTGGGGGTTATCAATGAAGTAAAACTCTATACCGTCAAGCTGTGGCTCACCTTCTACCCAATAATTTTCATTAGCGACCAGTACCGCCCGATCTCCTGGGGTATATTCTTGCAGGATGAACGGACCCGTGCCATTGATATTTTCAATCGCTTCTGGGTTTTGTGTGCCTTCACTTAAAATGAGCGCATGGCGTGATGCAACCCCATAGATAAAATCAGCGTTTGGTGCTGTTAGGGTGAACACAACGGTATAATCCCCGTCCGCAGCCACCTCAAAATCACCGAGCAAACTCAGTGCGGGTGATCCCACATCCTTCAGACGGTTGTAGGTATAAACCACATCCGCCGCTGTAAAATCAGACCCATCATGGAACATCACGCCTTCTACCAGGTCAAACGTGTATGTCAAACCGTCCGGGCTGATTTCCCAATTGGTTGCCAAATTAGGGGCGGGGATGTTTTCCGGAGTGAGTTCGACAAGATAATCATAGATGGTACGGTTAAAGAGGATTTCGGGGTCATTACTACCGGTAGCGGGATCAAGGTTGATTGGTTCGTTCATGGCAACACGCAGCACACCACCGCCGCCCTGTGCCATCACACTACTCGCCGATATAACACATAGAATCAACAAAATGGCAGTCGTAAACATCAGTCGGCTGATACCACTTCTGCCCACCAGATACTTATTATTTAAAAACATGGGGTTTCTCCATTTGTGCCTTACATCAAATTACAGTATAACACTTAGTAGACGTAACACAGCGATAGAATCTTACATTTGTTCTGTTTTTCCCATCTATCTTTAAGTTTTCCAAGGGGTTTTTATGACTCTGCCTGATATATCCGATGTTCAACCGACCCGTATCACACTGCACCGCGCATCGCAAATTTTACTAACAGCCCGTCTCATCGGGTTAGACCCGCTACCTAACCATCTACGTCATAGCCTGATCCCCATCCCCGACGGAGTCACCACCGGGGAATTGAACTTTGGAGGAGAGCTAAGGCTAGATTTCACCACCGGTGCGATCCACTATCAGCAAGCAGGCAAAACGGTCTTTACAGTAGAAGCCACAGGACGCAGCCAAGTGTCAATGTTTGAAGCGGTTTATCATCATTTCAAACAAGTAGGGATCGACTTGCATCCAGATGCATCCCGCGTGACAGAGCAAGCCCTTTTTGACTTTAATACAGATGCCGCTAGTCGTTTTAATGAAATGATGTGGCGGATGTTCCAGGCATTAGCACGGGTCAAAGCGCGTTTTTTAGGCTTTCAGACTCCGCTTGTATTGTGGTCACACGGGTTTGATCTATCCACATTGTGGTTCCCTAGCGGCTTTGATGAAGAGACAGACCCGCACCTCAACATTGGGTTTTCCCCTGGCACGCCAGATATTGGTCAGCCATATATTTATTTTTATGCCTACCCTGTCCCACCAGACCTGCCGAATTTAATCCCAACGGCGTTTGAATGGCAAACAGGCTGGCGTACCCCCGGCGGGGTATTAACCTATGACCACTTAAAGACAGAAACCGACCCAGAAACAACCGTTACACAATTGCTATCACGGGTTTATGACGTGGTTAAGACGATGATCTAACACGGTTGAGCGCACCTTTGTACGGATATTTCACAACTGTATGAGATGGTGGGTTATTTGCAAATTAAGTGTTAAATTTGCGTAACTTGGGCATAACTAGCGTTAGAATATATTTATGACGACAGCATAACGCAAAGGGAAAGCCATTCATGCCAGAAACAATTTTAATTGTGGATGATGAACAGCGCATTATTGACCTAGCACAGATGTATTTGGAACAAGAAGGGTATGTTGTTGAAAGCAGCACCGATGGCGCAGAGGCTTATACCAAAATTCGTCAAAATCCGCCGGGGTTAATCGTATTAGATTTAATGCTGCCGGGGATGGACGGGTTAGAAATTTGCCGGCGTGTAAGAGCGGAATCCGATGTGCCAATTATTATGTTAACAGCACGAAGTGATGACATTGATAAAATTGTCGGGTTAGAACTAGGCGCAGATGATTATTTGACTAAACCGTTTAATCCCCGCGAACTTGTCGCCCGTGTGAAGGCGATTTTACGGCGCGGTAACATGGTAGATAAACGCCAACATGACCACGCTGGTGTTATCACCATTGGTAATCTTTCTATAGACCCAGAACGCCGTAGTGTTAAGGTAGATGGGCAACCGATTGACTTGCGCATGAAAGAATTTGATTTACTCGTCACCCTCGCGCGTGATCCGGGCTTGGTGTTTAGTCGTGAAAAATTGCTAGAAGTTGTTTGGGGTTATGATTTTGCTGGGGAAACACGCACAGTTGATGTGCACATCGCTCATCTGCGGCACAAACTAGATGGTATGACCGCCACCATTGAAACCGTATGGGGTGTCGGATACAAACTAGAAGGATGACATGTGCAGTCATTACGCTTTAGGCTGTTAATCTCTTATTTGCTACTTCTGGTTGTCACCATCGGGGCGATTGGCGTGGCGATCTTCTTTACAACCGGCGCACGCCCCATGCCGCCACAACAAACCTATGATCGCTTAGCAGCGTTGATGCGCGGCTTAAACTTGACCAACCTCATCATCGAGTTTCGTCGTAACCGTGAAGTGGTCACCGGTGGGGAGCTATTAGCCAGCTTTGCGGAAACACGCGATGTCCGTGTCATCGGAATAACCCTATCAAATATGGAAGACCCCAACCATGTCATTGTGGTCTATGATAGTGCAGGCACGCTAGAACGCGACCAACCCTTAACACTGCATCGTGATGAAAACTACCGCGCCCCAACGCCCCCTGTTTTGCAAGATCGCCAACGGCTTATTTATGGTAGTTTTTTAGAAGACGGACAAGAATGGTTGTTTGCAGCTGTGGTGGAAAACCGTCCACGCGGTGGCAATATTGCGCTTATGGTTGCATCAGAACGCCCGACCGAATCCCTCCAGCAATTACTGCTTGATCTTGGGGCAGATTTAAGCTTTCCGGTTATACAAGGGGTTGGTATTGGCGTGGTGATTGCTACATTGCTCGCTATCGCCATTACCCGAACCATTGATAAACCGTTACGAAACGTCAGCCAAGCCGCCGCAGCCATTGCACAAGGGGATTTTGATCAACAAGCCCCAATCAGCGGACCCAAAGAAGTCCGTAACGTCGCAGAGGCTTTTAACCACATGAGTGCAGAAGTCCGTGCCGCACAACAAGCCCAACGCGATTTTATGGCAAACGTCAGTCATGACCTGAAAACGCCATTGACTTCTATTCAAGGGTATTCACAGGCGATTATTGACGGCACAGCCAAAAACCCAGCCCGTGCCGCGGAGATTATTTATGATGAGGCGAGCCGCCTAACACGCATGGTTATTCAATTAACTGACCTAGCAAGGATGCAAGCCGGGCAGTT
>RFHA01000146.1 GCA_003696565.1 Chloroflexota bacterium | reverse complement strand
GCCTTCTGCTTGGAGTTCACGGGCGATTTCGGTTACTTCTTCCCAGGTGGCAGGGAGTTCTGGCACCAAGTCCACATTACGGATTAACGCAACGTTTTCAGTTGAATAGGGCAGTCCCCACAATTGACCTTGATAGGTGAACAGTTCCAATGATTCTTCTGTGAACAGTTCTGCTAAATCACCTAGTTCCAGCGGAATGATTGCACCATTGTCTACTAATTGCCCAACGGTATCATGCGGCTGGATCAGAATATCAGGACCTTCGCCAGCTTCACCAAAGTTGAGCAGTTCTTGACGGGCATCACCAAAGCCAATTTCGCGTACTTCAATTGCTACGCCAAATTCGGCTTCAAATTGTTCGCCCAATTCCTGCAAAATTGGTGCACGTTCAGCATCTGCCCAGATGAGCAGTGATTCACTCTGTGCGGCGACAGGTGCCAAACTGACCACTGCCATTAACACAGCCAGAATTGTGCTAAAAATAATAAGTCTCGAACGTTTCATTTTAAGGAAATCCTTTCAAAACGACATGTAATACACTTTTGCTGGTTGGTTTGCCAGCACAGCAAATTATAGCTAATCTAAGCGATAGATTAAAACCGAAACGTTTAAAATCAGGGTTTCTTTTTGTGCTATTTGCACGAACTTATAGAAATTGGGGATTTTTTAATATGGGATGAGTTAGGAGGAGAGGGGATTTTACCCCTCTTTAGGTCGAATTTTCCATAGATATTCCCAAGTGAAAATGCCAGAAGAATGCCCATCTCCCCAAACCGGTTGAATGGCATAATTGCCGATCAACTGCAAATCTTTGATCGTATAATCCCGCGCGGGCAGTAATTGAAGGCTCATTAAGTCATCAGGGTCGTACGCCGCCCCCATAAATTCATGCCCACCGCGACATTCTGCACAAGGACAAGCTTCTCGTAAATGTGGTAATGAATAACGTGCTGTGACATTATCAATGTTCCAATTGATTTCCATATAGCCTTTATTTTTGTTTAAAGTGATCCCGGTGGGTCTGGGTTTTTCTGTCATGGTTATTCACCTGGTTCAGATGTGGCTTCTGGTTCTGTTGGTTCAAGGGTAAATTCAGCTGGAATATCTTCAGTGATGCTTTCTTCAACGTGCTGTGTTTCAGTTTGATTGCCGCCTAAACTGATAATGCCAAGTGAGACAAGTAGGACGGTCATAAAAACCAACAGGGCAAAAACAATTGCAATAGCCATGAAAATAATACTCTGCTGGGCGCATCCATTATTCTCTTCCATTATGATCTTTCTCCGTGTTGTTCAAATGCCACAAGTTTAGCGGAAAATAGTTGAGATTGTAACCCTAGCTAACGACTTACCTACGGTTACTTGAAACTCATCAAGCCTTTGATACAATGTCTTTTGTTTATGAATGTTGGAGTAAATTATGCAAAAACTTTTACTGGTACTTCTAGCTGTTTTAACATTTGCAGCCTGCCAGAATGAACCAGAAACACAATATCTAATGGAAGTTACCCGTGAGGTGACAGTTGTGGTGGTTGTTACGGCTACCCCAAATGGTGAAGTGGCTTCCCAAGCAACGATGACTATGACCCCATCAGCGACACCACTATCACAATTAACATCAACTCCTACTGCTTCTGCGACATCAGTTATTATGCCAACGCCGATTGATGAGCAAATTGTGGTGGCAGAACAAGTCTTTGAAAATGGGCGGATGTTTTACTTACAACCTGTTAATGAAGTTTGGGTGTTGATTAACCAAGCAGATGATGGACTGCAAGGTGCTTGGACAATTCATGATAATACATGGACTGATGGTATGCCGGAATTTGACCCCGCTATCACTCCGCCAGATGGCTTTGTGCAGCCAATTCGAGGTTTTGGTAAACTATGGAGAGAAAACCAGGCGATTCGGGACGCATTAGGTTGGGCATTAGATACTGAATATGGGCATGTCACCCGATACGAATATTATGCTGGTGGAACGATTGCAGATAATCAATACGTACCGGGACCTGGCTACCATATTATTTATAGCAGAGATGGATTTGCTTATCGCTTTGATGAGACCGATGGCACCTGGCAACGTATCGACGGATAACCAAATACGAAGGAAGTCATCATGACATTAAAACGCTGGCGGTTGGATGGCGCATCACCGTATGCGTTACAGTTAGCGGCAGATGCACGCTTGGCACGGACGGATTATTTAGATGATCAAATCTGGGAATTGTTGCCGGGTATGGCAGAATCATCGGCATTGACATTGCAAACGAGTTATGGGGGGCGTGTCACAGAGGCAATGATTGTGCCGATGTGGTGGCATGATGGGCACAGTATTCATCAGTCACGAGCATATGCTGTTCCGCCAGTGATTACGTTTTTTGCGCCTGGTTATGCACAGGCAGAGGGGAAAATTATACCAACGTTGCCGTTCACCGCAGAGTATTGGGTTATGGAGTCTCATGCAATTGGTGGACGTTATACCATCCAAAATCTTAGTGATATAGACCAAACACTTCGGCTTGATCTTGTTGGATATGTTGGGGCAGCTCATAAAGATCAACCAGTTGCCATTATGAGCTTGGCAGATGGTACTAATGCGCTTTCTCTTGGTAAATTAGCGCGTATTTTGAATAAACAGGTCATGCCCAATTGGCTTGAACCTGTTATCGTGTTGGAAAATGCTAAAGCCGAAATTCCACTACGTGGTAAAGCTGCCCCTCAAATTGGTACGACGCTGAATATACCAGCTAATGGGCAAGTTGCTATTCGCTGGGTTCATGCTGGGCTTAGCCGGATGCAAGCTTCTTTGGAACGGACACGCTTCTGGTTGGCACAGGATTGGGATAAGGCGATTCAAACAATTTTAGAGGCGGCACAAGCAATCCCTGTGATTGAAACAGGTGATGACGATCAGGATGTTGCGATTGCTTTTTCCTATCACCATTTACTTCAGTCATTTATGCGCCCAACGGAGCATTTGCCATATGCATCTTTTGTGGCAACACGCTTGCCACAAAAAGGTTTTAGCCGTACGGGGGACGGCAAGGATTATGATCGTGGTTGGAATGGGCAAAATCCACAAGTTGCCTATCTTGCTGCGTTGGGGGTGGCATCAATTAGTGGGGAATTGGCACAAGGTGTTGTTCAAAATTATTTAGCTGTGCAATCGCCAGAAGGGGATATTGACCTCAAGCCTGGTTTAGGTGGACAGCGACAAGGGATTTTATGCACGCCTGTGTTAGCACGTTTAGCATGGCATATCTATCAATATACAGAAGATCGTGCTTTTCTTCAGCAGGTTTATCCTGGGTTGCTTAATTTTTATAATCGCTGGTCAGAACATGATGTGGATGTAGATGGCGATGTGATGCCAGAATGGCAGGACGAACGCCAATTAGGATATGTTTTTTTCCCTACATTTGGCAACCGCGAAAGCTGGGCACAAAACGCTGATATTCGTAAGTTGGAAACGCCAGACATGGCAGCTTATATGCTCTCTGAGACGTTATGCCTTTCCAATATTGCTAAAGAGATTCAAGACCCTGGCTCATATGAACTTTACAATCGCCTGACTAGTTTGCAACGCTTTATGGAGAAGCTGTGGTATCACGATCGTTATGCTTATCAAGAGCGGGATACAGATATAACAGCTCCTCGCGTTGATATTTTGGTAGATGTGCCGTGTGATGAGGAACATTTACCCGCGAAACAACTACAACCTGCCACACGTTTAATTATCCGTGTTAATGGTGGGGCGGGGCGTGTTCCACGTGCCAGTTTATTCCTTCAAGGGGTTGATCGTCATGGCAATGAAGTGAGTGAAACAGTCCCACTGGAGCAATTCATGTGGGGATATGGTGGCGGTACATATACCAGTATGCATATTTATCAACAAGTCGATCGCATTTATTTTGAGGGATTAAGCCGGGTATATAAATTGACTGTCCACACGTTGGATACAACCAGGCTAGACATTAACGCCCTAATACCCTTGATGTTAAATGCATTGCCGGAAAATCGGCTTGAACCACTTGTTAAGTTGCTTCAGGACGAAGCGCATTTTTGGCGTAAAAGTGGCGTGAGTATTGTCTCTGCGCAAGACCCGAATTATGATCCATCTAGTGCGCGCGGCGGCGGCGGTGTATGGACGTATTGGCTTACATTGATTGGTGAAGGGTTGATTGAAGCTGGACGTGGAGAAATTACCGCCCGGATGCTAAAACGTTTGATAAAAACACAGACGCATTCTCTCAAGCATCAAAAGGCTTTTCGTGAATTTTATCATGCAGATGAACCAATTGGATTAGGTGAAAAGGGGCATCTTAGTGGTATTGTGCCGGTTTACCTATTGATGCGTACAATTGGCGTACAAATTGTTGATCGTTATCGTGTCTATACAGGCGGGGCGTTTTATTGGGGAAGCCCGGTGACTGTGACACAACATGGTGTTGTTGTGTCACGGACACAAACATCAACAACGATCAAGTTTCCAAGTGGCAAGCAAGTAACGCTTAACGCGGATGCAGAGCGACAACTTGTGCAAGATGATGCTGCACCGTTGCCTGTTGTACCATTACCGACCATTATGCCGCCTGTGGAAACGCCAACTAGTAAGATTAAACGTGTGGTGATTGAAGTTCAACAAAACACGGATGAATAATGTCTGTTGCGGCAGTTTATGATTTTTTGTTTCGTAGCACATCCGATGGGGTGATTATTGCAGATCGTGATGGGGTTATCACGTCTGTTAATCCGGCTGGGGCGGCGATGCTTGGTCAAACCCCAGAGACATTAATTGGACTAACACCAAAAGCGGCTTTTAACCATAATCCGACACTGGTTAATCTATTTACGCGCTCTGGTGATCAGACCTTAGATGTTCGGTTGCCGCGTCGACGGTTGGCGGTTGGTATAGGGGCAACGCTGGAAGAAAGCGGTGAGCGGGTGGTCATGTTGCATGATGTGACGGAGAGGCGTGACCTCAGTAATCGCCGTGACTCACTTGTTCGTGCTATCAGTCATGATCTCCGTAACCCTATTACGGCTTTAACTGGTTATGCGGATTTAATCGATAAGTTTGGTGATCTGAACGAACAGCAGCAGCGTTTTTTGAATCGCATCCGTGAGACAACCACAAAGTTGCAGGATGTAATTGGTGCGTTGGTTGACCTGGCTTGGGTTGAAGCTGGAATGCCCCTAGAGCATCAACCGCTACAACTACGCGATATTATTAACCGTGCTGTGGGAAGGGTGACCTCTCTAGCTTTTGATCATCAAATTGTCATTGCTGTTTCTGTGCAGAATCCGCTACCGGTTGTTATGGGTGATCCAGAACGACTTGAGCAGGTTGTTTATAATCTGCTTCATAATGCGATTGTTTATTCCCCACCAGAGCAGACAGTGGCGATTCATGCCTGGGGAGATAGCCACGATGTTTATTGTAGTGTGGCAGACCGTGGGATTGGCATTGCAGATGACGAGATTGACCTGATTTTTGATCGTATGTATCGCTCTCGTGCTGCGGCGGTCCGTGCTGTTTCCGGTGGTGGATTGGGGCTAACAACCGCTAAGACGATTATTCAGCGACTTGGTGGAGATATTTGGGCATCTAGTAACCTTGGAGAAGGCAGCACATTTACCTTCCGGTTGCCCACAGTTGAGGTTGAATGATGTGGCGTTGGGTGTTTGTCTTGCTGTTTTTTTCAGCTTGTCAGCCGATATCGCCACCAGTGAATGACACGGGCTTTTCCCTGGTAACACCTGCTGTTGATATAACTGTTGATCCCCCTGCCAAACCCAGCAACACCCCAATTCCATCTTGTGATGTGGAAGAAGCAACTTATGTAACTGGATTGCTGCCCGAATATGTGCCAACGCAGGGAGATTTTGTGCATCTTGCGGGTAACGGTTTCAATTTAAACGGTGAACCGTTCCCTATTTATGGCATCAACTATTATCCAAGAGATTATCCCTACGAGCGATTTCTGGTGGAAATGCAAGTATCATCGGTTGAATTTGAGTTAAACCTCATGCGGGATGTCGGGATCAATACATTACGTATTTTCTTACACCATGATGATCTGTTTACTTGTGCTGGGACAGTCCCACGAATCGATCGTTTTGCTCGTTTGGATGAGTTTATTCACGCTGCGGTGACAACCGGTTTTCGTTTGATTTTAGTTTTAAATCAAGATGTAGATGTTTTAGCTCTTTACAACAATATTTCGCGTAGTCAATATCAAGCGGCGTTTATTGCCGGCAGATATACAGCTGAGCCAGGTATTATCGCTTATGATCTACGAGAAAGAGGAGATATTGACGCACTGACATTTCGTGAATTAACACCAAACGATATTTTAGTATGGCTAAGTGAGGTGGCACAAGTTGTCCGTGCTGCTGCACCTAACCAGTATATCACTGCGAGCTGGGATAATGCTGCTGAACAGACAGCTTCTATCGTTGATTTTGTTAGTTTTCAAAACTTTGAACCAATTGATTCCCTACGTGAGGAAATTGCGATCCTCACCGCTAATACAGATAAACCGATTTTATTGGCTGCCATTGGTTACAGCACATTTGATTATGATGAACTAGGGCAGCGTCAGGCATACTTTCAGGCATTTGAAGCAGTAGCACAAAACAATCTGGCAGGCTGGGTGGTTTGGACTGGTTTTGATTATCCATTACCTAAGCTATGCCCAATTGCTGAACCAGATTGCCAACTTGAACCCAGCGCACAAACCCGATTTGGCTTGTGGAATACGAGTTATTTTCCTAAACGTGCTTTAGATGCGGTGCGAATCGCAACAGGTGTTGATTCTGCCTCATGACCTTTTTCACAAAACACTGTTACATTTCTAATAAAATTTCGGCATAATGTGAGTGAAAATCATAACAATCATAACAAACTGAGGAGTATTTAGGTTATGTTACGCAGCAGACGCAGACAGCAGCAAAGCGATCAAGACCGCGATGTCCCTGATGTACCAATATATTGGCGGGAGTTGTTGGGGTATCTTAGACCATATCGTGGGCGGTTGTTGTTAGCGGTTTTAGCAACGCTGGCAAGTGCCGGCTTAAGCTTAATTTTTCCTATGGTTGTTCAACAGGTTTTAGATTCTGTCTTAGATCAGCGTAACTTAGACCTGTTAAATCAAATCACGGTGCTTCTATTATTTGTATTTATTCTTCGATCTTGTACTAGTTTTTTAGAGACATACAACCTGAATTACATCGGCGAGCGCATTTTAATGGATGTGCGCCGCAACCTCTATAACCACTTGCAAGGAATGTCACTTGGCTTTTTTGTTGAGCGGCGTGTTGGTGAGCTGGTGTCACGTCTTTCATCTGATGTTACGGTGCTGCGAACGGTTTTAACCAATAATATCACAACATTGCTATCTCAGACTGCAACATTATTTGGTGCAATTAGCTTGATGTTTATATTGAACTGGCGACTGACTTTATTCATCCTATTGATGATTCCCGTTATTGTGGTGATTGGCTTTATATTTGGTTATTACATGCGGCGAATCAGTACCCAAGTTCAGGATGAACTCGCTGGATCAACTATTGTAGCTGAAGAAGTATTTCAGGGTATTCGTGAAGTTAAGAGTTTTGTTCGAGAACCGTATGAAATCGCACGTTATAACGATGCTATTCAGCGTGCCTTTCATGCTGCGGTGCGTTTGTTACGAATCCGTTCAATTTTAGGTCCGGTTATTGCATTTATGGCATTCGGTGGGCTGACGTTGATTTTGTGGTTCGGTGGGCGGGAAGTGATTGCTGGACGGCTTTCTGGTGGGGAGCTTATCGCATTTTTGATTTATGGCTTAACAGTTGCTGCAAATTTCGCTTCTCTTATTGGATTATATACGTCTTTTCAAGAAGCACTTGGTGCGACTAAGC
This sequence comes from Chloroflexota bacterium, assembly GCA_003696565.1. GTDB lineage: Bacteria > Chloroflexota > Anaerolineae > Aggregatilineales > Phototrophicaceae > DAOTWY01. The sequence goes on along the minus strand of RFHA01000146.1, from coordinate 27,588 downwards.
GCGTTTTTGAAATACTGCAAACGCAACCAGATATAACAGATAAGCCGGATGCCATTGTTTTAGATAAGGTAAGTGGACGAATTACATTTGATCATGTAACTTTTAGTTATGATAACAAACTAGAGGTATTGAACGACATATCCCTGGATATCGCAGCAGGTGAAATTTTGGCGTTAGTTGGTCCAAGCGGTGCGGGTAAAAGTACCCTGTTTAATTTAATCCCGCGTTTTTATGATCCCACTAGTGGCAGTATCCAAGTTGATGGCATTGATTTGCGTGACGTTACACAGGCGAGCTTGCGTGAGCAAATTGCGATTGTGCCACAAGAAACACTCTTGTTCGGAGGGACAATTCGGGAAAATATCCGCTATGGGCGGTTGGATGCAACAGAAGAAGATATTATTGAAGCTGCCAAAATTGCCAATGCACATGAATTTATTATGGGGTTACCAGACGGATACGACACCATTGTTGGTGAGCGGGGTATCAAGTTAAGCGGCGGTCAGCGTCAACGTGTGGCAATTGCGCGTGCTGTACTTAAAAATCCACGAATTTTATTGCTGGACGAGGCAACATCTAGCTTAGATAATGAAAGTGAGCATCTGGTACAAGAAGCACTTGGCAGGTTAATGCAAGGACGCACAACGGTCATTATTGCACATCGGCTCAGCACAGTCCGAGTAGCTCATCGTGTAGCTGTATTAGATCGAGGTAAACTCGTTGAGATTGGCACACATGATGAATTGTTAGCGCACAAAGGACTGTATGCACATCTGTATGAATTGCAATTCCGTGAAGATGATTTGCAAGATGCTGCATTACAGCCTTAATCTGATACATCAGGCGGGATAATTTGTAACACCCGCCTGATTGTTTTTATTGATGGATACCACATTCGATTTTGGAACTGTTTGCCCATCGTCCAGCACGGGAATCCTCACCATTTATGATTGGACGGGTACAAGGGTAACAGCCAATGCTTGTATAGCCTTGATCATGCAGCGCGTTATAGGGTAGTTCATGAGCATTGATGTAGATTTCCAACATTTCCGCTGACCAAGTTGCAAACGGGCAAATTTTGGTCATATTGGGGCGTTTACGGTCTTGCCCAACCACCGGTACATCCTTACGTGTGCTAGATTGATCTCGCCTTAAACCGGCAATCCAAGCATCGTAATTTTGGAGTGCATGATCTAATGGGACGACTTTTCTGATATGGCAACACAAATTGGGATCATGCTGCCAAAGATTTTCACCATGTTTTTCTGTTTGTTCTGTCAGTGATAATGTTGGCTTGATGCGGATGAGATGCATAGCAGGAAAACGCTTTTCTACCTCATCTATGAGTTGGTAAGTTTCTGGAAAAAGCAGCCCTGTGTCGAGCGTAATCACTGTGAAACAATCTGTAATCTCACTGAGCATATGGATAGTTGCAATCCCTGTGGGTTGAAAACTTGTTACAACCGCTAATCGATCTTTAAATGTTTCCACTGCCCAACGTAAAACGGTTTGGGGGGCTTCATGCTCAAATTGTGTCATCAGATGTATAACCAATCTTTTTTCGTAATAAAAAGCTAAAAAGAAATCAATATTTGAGCACGATCTTGTCTCATGTTAAAACTGTTATTCACCATAAAATTTTAACACATTTTGTGTGTAGAGGTTACGTTATGGATTTGAAAAATCAAACTGTACTAGTTACAGGAGCAACCGGTTTTTTAGGTAGTGCGCTAGTGAAGCGGTTATCTATAGAAGGGGGGAAGAAAATTAAGGCATTAGTGCGTCGTCCTGAGCGTGCTAAATTTATTCACGATCTTGATGGGGTTGAGCTTGTATTTGGTGATATAACGAATGCAGCCCATATACAAAACGTGATGCCGGGTTGTGATGTTGTATTCCATGTAGCGGCAGCATTAGGTGGTAATTTAACACATCAGTATGCGGTTAATGTACAAGGCACACGTCACCTGGTAGAAGCTGCTGTGCGGGCAGGTGTCAAGCGATTTGTTCATGTTAGTACTATATCTGTTTATGGGTATCGCAATCGCACCGATGTGACGGAATCCACGCCTTATGACCCTGGTGCAGACCCTTATCACATCACGAAAGTCATGGCGGAAAAGACTCTCATTGATTATGCGGCTGATATGCCATATACCATTATCCGCCCAGGTATGATTTACGGTCCACGTAGTCAGATGTGGACAAAGACGATGTTTAAATTAGTGCGCAAGCGGGTGTTTTTCATTGGTGATGGTAGCGGCTCTGCGTATCCAATCTATGTTGATGATGTGGTGGATTTAATGCTGACGCTAGCTCACCATCCGGCGGCTATAGGAGAGGCTTTTAATTGTACACCAGACCCGTCTCCAACATGGCGCGAATTTTTAAGTGGATATGCACAACTTGCTGGTCATGACCGTTGGATTAGTTTGCCGCCTGTGATGTTTCGTGCTTTTGCGCTGATTGTTTCGGCACTTGCCCCTAAAAATTCACAAGCAAAAGACTTAAACGATCTGATCCCGTTTTTAACTAATTATATTACCTATAAAATGGATAAAGCGCGTGATCTATTAGGATGGCAACCCAAAGTAACTTTGAATGAGGGTATTCAGAATTGTGTGCCATATCTTAAAGAGAAAGGGTTGTTGTGATCTGGCTGATTGTTGGATTAGTGATTATTGGTTTTTTAATTTGGTGGTTGATTTTTGAGACGGAAGGGGTATATCTAGGGCGGCGTGTTGTGATTTGGTTGTATGATATTTATGCACAGCGATATGATCGAATCAAAAACTTTGATCCAGTTTATGAGCGAGAATTATTAGCGGCACCGATTTTAGGATATTTTGCGCCATTTAATACATTAAACATACTCGATGTTGCCACTGGGACAGGACGTTTGCCTTTAGCACTAGTTGAACATCCAGCGTTTAATGGCAAGATTATTGGGCTGGATTTAAGTCGTAATATGTTAGCTGTTGCCGCTAATAAAGTGAAAGATGATCGTGTGGCTTGGGTTCATAGTCCTGCTGAGACGTTGCCATTTAAAGATGATTCATTTGATGCGGTGACGTGCTTAGAGGCTTTAGAATTTATGGGGGATACACAGCAGGTGATTTGTGAGTTGGTGCGAGTATTACGTCCTGGCGGGCTGTTGTTAGTGACGTTACGAATTAATACACGCTGGATGCCTGGTAAAACGCATACACAACAAGCGTTTGTGACGATGCTAGAAGCATGTGGCATTGGTCATGTGACAATTGAACCCTGGCAGGTGGATTATCATCGTGTGTGGGGTATGAAAGAGGGAGGGGATTCACAAGAACCCCCTATACCTCAGTTTTAATTCCCTAATGAGAGTAGATAATCAATAATCTGACGCAGTTCCTCATCAGTATGCGTTGGGTATTCACCACGTGGTGGGTGAGGGAATGCTTCAAGCGGATTAGCTAGTGGATTGCCTTCAGCAACAAAATTGAAAAGTGCATCTGGGTCATTGATTAGATCGCTTTCAAACAAGCTGGTGGTTAGCCCATCAATACCGGTGCCATCTGCTCCATGACACCCCGAACAAGATATAGCGAAGGCGTTTGCTGGATCAAAGACACGCGGTGGACGTGGTGTGCTGGTTGGGCGTGGTTCGCTTGGTGTGGGTGAGGCTGGAATAGCAGTGGGTTGAACATCTGTAGGCTGAACAGAAACAGTTTCCGTATTTTGCTCTTGATAAGGTTGCTGATCTGTTTGTGAGATAATATGACGCGCATTAGATGAAACCAGTGCGGGATTAGCTGTTGCACGTAAATAAGCGATGATTAAATCAATGCTAGCATCGCTCAGTGCTGGGTTTCCGCCACGCGGTGGCATAGGAATACCGGTGGTATTGGCGGGGTCCCAAGCTTCGCGCCCTGTGATGATAAAAGCATGAAGCTCTTCATCGGTTAGATTGTTAACAAACTCGCTTTGGATCAGGTTTTTACCAAGCCCACTGATACCTTCTGCATTTGACCCATGACACGCCGCACAGGTACTGCCATATAAAGAACGCCCTTCTGCGACATCATCTGGGTGATAATAACCTTCCCATAGATCAACAGCAACATCTTGAGTTGGTTCTTCTTCAGTTGGTTCTTCTGTGACGTTTGTCACGGCAACGGCAGCAACTTCCTCTGATGATTGGGGTTCGGGTTGTGTTGATAGAGTAAGTGCCCCTAAAATCAGTGCGAACATCCCTAATAAAACCAATACAGGTAGAAATATATCGTTGTTTTTCTGTTCCATACTGTTCCCCAAACTGTGATAGGAAAAATGACTCAGCTTATTATTACGGATGGTTAATTGTTGTTTCCAGTGATTATTGTCATATCAAAACATGATTACATGGAATATGTTGATGATTGTATGCTAGCTACCATTGGAAACAAATGAGGAGTCATGATAAAGATGAGTGGTAAAATTAACCGTCGTGATTTTCTAAAAGTTGTTGGTGTTAGCGCAATTGGTGCTGCGGCTGCCGGCACTGGGCACATCCGTGCGATGGATGGTGATCATGGTACATCTACCCAAGAAGGGGGGATGGATTGGCAGACAATGAATGAACACCATCAAATGGGGATTCAGACTTTTTTGGATAATATTGGTAAGGATCCGATTTTTTGGCGTCCACCAATGGAATATACGATGGATGGCGATGTGAAGGTATTTGATTTGGTCGTCTCTCAGATTGATTGGGAAACTGAACCGGGTAAAGTCTTTCCAGCATTCGCATATAATGGCATCGTTCCTGGTCCAGAAATCCGCGTGACGGAAGGGGATCGTGTTCGTATCAACGTGACAAATGAATTACCAGATCAAAGCACGGCGGTTCATTGGCATGGTTTAATTGTGCCCAATAATATGGATGGTGTGCCATTTATTACACAACCGCCGATTGATCCCGGTATGACATTTACTTATGAATTTACGGTGCGCAATTTTGGCTCTCATATGTACCATTCACATCATAATTCCGCAGAGCAAACAACACGCGGGCTTTTAGGTGCGTTTGTGGTTGATCCGCTGGACAAAAGCCGTGAGCCAGAAGTAGATGGCGACTATACCCTGATTTTGAATGACTCGGCATTAGGGTTTACATTAAACGGAAAATCCTTCCCATATACACAACCAATTGTGGCGAATTTAGGGGATCGCATCCGTATCCGTTATATGAATGAAGGTTTGATGATTCACCCGATGCACTTACATGGAATGCCCCAGATGGTCATTGCTAAAGATGGCTTCTATTTACCCGTGCCATATATGTGCGATACGCTGAATATCGCCCCAGGGGAGCGGTATGATGTGGTAGTTGATTGTACTGAACCAGGTGTTTGGGCATTCCACTGCCATATTTTAAGCCACGCTGAATCACGCGATGGTATGTTTGGTATGGTCACAGCCTTAGTAGTGAATGAGTAACAGTTATTGTCACTTTTGAATTACCCCCGAAAGGGGGTTTTTTGTTTGATATACATTTTGCTACAATGCTTGTGTTTATGTCAATAATAATGAGAAAACAGGAAGACGATGAAACCACTTTCCGAACAACATGCTGATCTTGTTGTAAGTGCAATTCAAGCGGCACAGCAGGCAGGTGATTTACCCGCATTTGATATACCAGAGGTACCGATTAACCCATCTAAACGGATTGAACAAGGCGATTTTGCCTCACCTGTGGCAATGGCTTTGGCGCGGGTAGCAAAGATGAAACCCCTGGATATTGCGAATGCGATTGTCGCACATTTACCGGCTGCCGATTTCATCGAATCAGCGGAAGTATCTCCGCCGGGGTTTATCAACTTCCGTCTGAGCAAACTCTGGTTAATTGATCAGATCAATGTCTTGATTGAACAGGGGGATACGTTTGGTAATTTAGATATTGGTCATGGCAAACGTGCCCAAGTGGAGTTTGTGAGCGCGAACCCAACAGGTCCGTTGCATGTTGGGCGTAGCCGGGGGGCTATTGTTGGAGATGCTGTAGCTCGGATTTTGGAAGCGGCTGGCTTTGAAGTTCAGCGCGAGTATTACTTTAACAATGCCGGGGTACAGATGAAGAATTTGGGGGAAAGCCTGCGGGTGCGTTATCTGGAGGCACTTGGTCAACCGGTTGAGATACCGGATGAAAGTGCGAGTTGGTTTTACCAAGGAGAATATCTTAAAGACATCGCTCAACAGCTTATTGAGGAGCAAGGGGATGCATTGCTTGATGCTGATTGGCAACCATTTAAGGTGTATGCCGAAGCAGCGATGTTTAAGGTCATTAAAGAAACGTTGGCACGGGTGGATATTCATCATGATGCGTTCTTTAATGAGAATAGCTTGTTTGAAAACAACGCTATTTGGGATGTGTTGGATGCGTTAGATAAGGGCGGCTATATTTATAAATCACCAGTAAGGGAAGGGGAGAGCGAGGATGTCATCGAAAAGAACAAAGACCTTGCTCCAGCGACGTGGTTCCGTTCGACACGATTTGGCGATTCAGAAGATCGCGTATTGGTGAAGAGTGATGGTGCGCCCACTTATACGCTACCAGACATTGCTTATCATAAGAACAAGATTGAGCGCGGGTTTGACTTGCTGGTGAATGTGCTTGGTGCAGATCATTATACGCAGCATCAGGTTGTGAAGTATGGTATTCAGGCGTTGGGGCTGGATGCTTCTAAAATCAATGTGATTTTAATTCAGATGGTGCGGATGGTTCGTGATGGTAAGGAAGTGAAGATCAGCACACGGCGTGGTACCTACGAGACATTGGATGATTTGATCGATGCGACGAGTGCGGATGCGGTGCGATATACGCTAGCTGCCCGGAATCCTAATTCACAAATGGATTTTGATATGGATTTGGCTATTCGGCGAAGTAACGACAACCCTGTGTATTACATCCAATATGCTCATGTGCGGTGTGCGGGTATCCTCCGGGAAGCACAGACACGCGGCTTTAGCGACGATGGGGCAGATTTATCTTTGTTAGATGAGGAAGCGTTAAGGTTTATGCGTAAGTGTTTGGAATTACCGGATCAAATACGCTTTGCAGCGGAAACACTTTCACCGCATACGATTCCTCACTTTGCATTAGAGATAGCGAATCAGTTTCATCCGATGTATGACCGTGTGCGTGTATTTGGTGAAGGGGTTGATCCTGAACTGGCTAAGGCACGTTTACGGTTTTATCGGGCGGTGCAAGCGATGTTCAAGCGAATGCTCAAATTGATGGGGATGTCTGCACCGGAATTTATGTAAGGTGTGGTGGTGAATCAATATTTTTTGTGTGGATGGCGGATTGTTGATGATTATTAGGTTTTGATTTCAGCATATCACAGATACGAGATGTTTGGGTGTCAATAGTGCAGGCAGTATTGACACTCATATTGCCGGTTTTGTTGAACCAAGGATTTATACGTCTTTGTTTTATCGGACCAGTGTGTACCTATACCTTAAAAATAATCCTCTATTGAGTGTAAGGAGGATAATGGCGCCCTTTTTTAAAGGGTATATCTAATAAAATTCACCACTTTGAGGGATATTCGGGTATTGATAATCCAGGCTGGATGATGTAAGATGTTTCAACGTTGGGTAGAAATAAAATCTACCTTACGAATGGGCGGTTAGCTCAATTGGCAGTAGCGTCTCGTTTACACCGAGAAGGTTATAGGTTCGAGTCCTATACCGCCCACAAATTCATCATAAAGCACCCCAACAGGGGTGTTTTTTGTTTGATGCTGCTGGGCGAATGGCGTTAAATTTCTGTAATAATCTATATTGTTTTTATGATTTCTCAAGGAAGTGTGTTAAGATAGCTAGCTTAAATGCATAAAATCAACTATTATATGTTACAGAGAAGTTATACGGGCGTTAGAAATGGTGATGTCGCAAGATCAATCCCTACAAATTCTAGTTGTGGAAGATGATGAAGATACCGCAGAAGTTGTCTGTACATTGTTACAAGAGGCGGGCTATGATGCGGTTGCAGTGGATACAGGCGAATTGGCATTGGGAGAAATATCGTCACAAACGCCTGATCTGGTATTGCTTGATTTAAAGCTGCCGGATATGAACGGGTTAGAAATCCTCAAAACTGTGCGTGAACACTCCTTTTTGCCAATGATTGTCTTAAGTGGTTATGGTAAAGACCGCGACCGTGTACAGGCGTTGGAATTGGGCGCGGATGATTATATGAATAAGCCTTTTTCCCCAGAGGAGCTGATTGCACGGGTAAAAGCGTTGTTGCGGCGGGTAGAATGGACACCTAAGCCAGAGACAAAATTAAAAGTAAGGCAATTAGAACTGGATATGCCACGTCGCCAGGTGACAATCAACGGCAAGAAGTTGCATTTAACACCGATTGAATACGGTATTTTAGTGACATTGATGAAAAACGCCGGTAAGATAGTGACACATGATGAGCTGTTGCGGGCGGTATGGGGTGATCAGTATAAGGGAGATTTTTCTGTATTGCGGGTCAATGTTTCACGGTTACGGCAAAAGTTAGAAGAAAACCCGCGCCGTCCCACATATATTGTGACTGTCCCTGCACGTGGGTACTGGATGCCTATAAGCCGCACATAGCCAGACAACACATCATACCTATTTCATAAATAAACGAGACAGGGCGGGGATTACCCGCTTTTTTGATGTCTTAGCATGATGGATTGATCAATGTGATGTATGTTCGATTTGCTAAAACCCTTGCAAAGCTGTAAAAGCATATAAGCGTGATTTCATAATCAAAGGAGTCCAGAATGACGGATCAATATGCTGCATTAGCATCTATTTATGATCGAATTGGGATGAATCAGTTTGCCCGGATGCACACGCCGCAATTGTTGACGATTGCCCAACAAAACGAATGGTTAGGTCGGCGTATTTTAGATTTAGGATGTGGTACTGGCGCGCCGACTCTGTGGTTTGTAAGTAAGGGATATAGTATCCAGGCGGTGGATCGCAGCCCGGCAATGTTAGCCGAATTGGAAAAGGCGTTGGTGGAGATGGGGCAGCGGCACAGTGTGCAACTTATTGAGGCGGATTTGCGTGAACTACCTACAGCACTTGATCCCGTGGATATGGTGATTTCATTGGATACTATGAATGCACTAGAAAGTTTGCGAGATTTGGAGATAACGTTTAAGCGTATTTCTGAATTGATGGCACCGGACAAGTTTTTTATCTTTGATATGTATACAATTGAAGGCTTGACACAGCGCGGTCTCTCTGGGGATGATATGGCGTTTAACGCCGATGATTTGGTGGTTTTCCGGCAAAATACGTACGATTATGAACGATCGATTTGCACGGTAGACTATCATATTTTTAAGCATGAGGATGGCGAATGGCAGCGGCATTATACCCAACGGCATTTGCGGGCATATCCTGTTCAAGCGGTTATTACCTTGTTAAAGCGGTATCAATTTGAGGTGGTACAGGTATTGGATGCAGCATTACGCCCATTTGATTTGATGACATCCCATGCACCGCGTTTGATTTACATCATGAAGAAGGTTGCATAATGCGAGAAGAGTTCTTAATTGACCCCGAACCAGCTGGATTACGTTTAGCGGTAGTGGCTGCGTTTTTTATTGGGTTTATTGGTGGTTTTGCAGTTTTAAGCACGGTGTTTTCGTTAGGGGCGTGCAGTTTAATTGGGATTTTTGGTGGTTTAGGCGTGGCGACGGTTCTTACCCTGGTGACGGAGAACGTTCTGCGACGAGTGTGGAAATCGAACCGGCGGTTGGTTGTAGAAAATGACCGCTTAGCGTTTGAATTTGGCGGCAAACCGATGCGGGCAATTAAGCCAGGGGGACAGGTGAATGTTCTCGCTTGGCGGTTTGCGACGAAACGCCGGACGCGCGTGCCAAAAGGTTGGTATATGGTGGCAATCAATTTTGAGCAGGATGATGTCTATCTTCCTGTGTTTACATTGATGTCACCGGAAGCGTTTGATGCTTTGCCATTTAAAGACATATTTTTTGAACTGACGGGCACTCGACGTGACTTAGAGAAGGAGCAAGATTTACGCCTGGCAGGTCAAAAGCGGCGTATTTTGATGGCAGAAACGGCACGTGGAATTGATGGGGTGGAGATGCTAAATGAGGATTTTATGCGGTTTGTTTTGTATATGCGGGAGACTTTCTCCACATGGATGCCATAAAGTATTGTGTGGTGGTGTTATTAGCGTGGTTAATGATTTGTGCTTCTAATGAAGCGCAAGAGACACTACCTTATAACGTGGCGGTGAATGGTGTGATTGACTCGCCGGATGATCGTGCGGTATGGTCATTTTTTGGTTGGCGGGATGAGGTGTTATCTTTTCGGGTACAGGGGCAAAACGGATTTGATCCTGTTATAACAGTGTTGGATGAAGCGGGTGTGGTGATCGTGCGGAATGATGATTATAACTATCCTGCAACCCGAGATGCATTAATTGAAGCCTTTACCATTCCACGCAATGGAACTTATCAAGTTGTAGTGAGTGGGTTCAATGGAGCGACAGGCGAGTTTTTGTTAACGCGAATACCTGGATATGCGGAGTTTGTGGTGGATGAGCGGTTTGTTAGTGAAGGGGAATGGGAAGGGGCTGGGTTGGTTGCCTCCTCTGTGGCGGATGGGCTAGCGAGTTTACAAGCCGAGGGTGTTAATCATCGGGCGGTATTTGTAAATAATGCGCTGCAATTGCCAGGAACTTACTATGCCCGCTTAACAGTGCAGAATGTGACCGGACGTAATGGTTGGGGTGTTGGAGTAGTTGTTGGCTACCAGGATATAGAAAACTACTATCAATTTCTGATTAACGAACAGGGTTTTTTCCGGTTTACGGCTATAGAAAACGGGACGGATCGTGTGTTGAGAGACTGGAACACGCATCCAGCGATTGTGGCGGGGGATACCGATTTTGATGTGGCGGTGATGGTTTACGGTGATACGTTTGATCTTTTTTATAATGGGCAATTTTTGGTCAGTGTGCGGGATGCGGTACCGATGGGCACGGTTGGGGTTGCGCTATTAACAGCCAACGCAGTGGGTAGTGATATGGCGGTGACGGTTGATGATTTGGTTGTTACGACACCCGTGTCTTATGTTGAAGGTGGGATATTTCCAGAACAAATTACGCCGGGGAATGCGCGCCAGACTGTACGGGATTTGGCACGGCGAGGGGTTATCCCACCGATTGGTGAGCTAGCATGGGAAATCGATGAGAGTTTTATCGGTTCAAGCTCGCCTGGAGTGGTGCGGCTGCCATTGGTTGAATCAACGTTTTTTGGACAATTTGTGATGGGTACAACGGTTCAGCTAGCTGCCCCTGTTTCTAACGGTGTGGTGGGATGTGGGTTGTTATTTGCGAACCAAAACGATACATCATATGCAGTTGCGTATGTGGATAATGCTGGGGGCTATGGTGTTTCAGTGCGTTCAGGTGATCAGTTTTCGCCGAGTATTTATGATGAAAACCCGGAATGGGATGTGACGAATCCGTCGGATTTAGTGATTGTGACATATGATGATACGCTGTATTTCTATGTTAACCAGACGTTTGCCGGCGTGCTATCTGTTGATTTGCCGGCGGGGGGTGTGGGGAATGTGGTGTTGAATTTTGACTCAGTATCATCAAATTGTCAGTTTACTAACACATGGGTGTGGCGATTAGAGGATTAAATGAGGTGGTGGGGGAAGTGTTTTCCCCCCACACAGATATTTTTAAGTATGTTGCCATTAGAGAATTTTCAGTGGATTGAGTAAACCTGGGTAAGTGGTGTTGGTGGCTTCTATAGCATTTTGTGAGCCAATGACGACAACATGCCCTGAGGGTTTCATTGCTTCCAATACATCCCCAAAAGTGTGGAAATCTTTTAGCGTAGTTGATAGAACCTCATCACGTGTTTGTTGGCGTAGCTCATCAGTATAGCCAATCAAATAACGCAATAGAGATGAATATCCCTTAGCATCTGGAAGTTGATAAGTATCCATTTGACCGATAGCCCCGATAATGGCTTTCGTTAACTCAGCCTGATCTATTTCTAGAGCTTTGAGGAAATCCGCTGTTTGATCATAAACATTGAGTGTTTGCAGTAGGTTCGGGTCACGATAAGACACAAAGCGGAATACACCAGATGTTGCATCAAATAAGCCAAATGCGCCATATGCACCGCCCATAACACGGATTTGATTCCACAACCAAGTTGTATTGAGATAACGTGAAATAACTTGTGCCGAACCGTGTAATGTGTATCCTAGATCAAATAAATTGGCACCTTTGCCGACATAATTCACTTGTGCAGGGATCAATAGCCCTTCATGATGGGTGATGTATTGAGGTTGCCAAACGGTTGGGGTAAATGCTTGCTTGGGAAACGCCTCCAAGAAAGTTTTGAGGCGCGGTTCAACGGTCTTCCAATCATCCGCGGCGAGGGTAACATTGCAAATTATAGCTTGGCGGTTCACAAGTGTTTGGCGGACAGTCTCTAGTTTATGGACGATTTGATCCCAATTTTGTTCAAATTCGTTGGTGATTTGCCGGATGAAGAAGAGATAGTCCAGCCCACTGAGTTGTTCTGCTAGCCAACCGGAGGGGGTGAAGTGTGCGGCTAGGCGACGCGCTACAAATTGATGTCCACCGGGGATGATGGAGGCTTCTAGTTTGGCTTTTTCAGTTAGGATGATTTGACGGAAGCGTTCTTGATCTTTCAGGTCAATCTCAAATAAGACATCGCGGATGATCTCTAGTAGGTCATTTATTTGTTCTAAGGTGGATTTACCACGTAAGAAAAGCCAGGATTCGGTGCCTGTTCCGGTGCGCCGTTCAGATAAGAATGTTGTGGCATAGATGCCGCCGGTTTTTTGTCCAATGCGTTGGATAAGTGAAACATAGTCTTCATGATGAGTGCCGGTTTGGAATAACAACGCCTCAAACAGAGCGTAATAAGGGAGTAAATCTTGCGGAAGGGTTTTTAGATTAAACCCGAGATCAAGATAAACAATGCCGTTTGTGAACAGGTCATGATACAGTACAGGCACATCGGCTAGGGTTAATTCTTCTAGTGGGATGATTTTATTTTTCTTGTCCAGATCATCTAGGGTGAGGGATGGCAGTGTGGCGAGTGCTTCTGGCGAATCCGGTGTGTTTTGTAATTCCCGTAGTTGGATGGTTTCTTGGATGATTCGCTGGATGTCATTTTCATTTAATGTGGCGCGGATTGCATCTAGGCGGGCGCGCTCTTCAGCTTCTAATTTTTGGCTGAGTTGTGTATCGGGTTCTAGGATAACAGTTGTGCGATGTGGGTTATCTAATAAGTGTTCACGGATGAGGCTTTCAAACAGTTTTTCGCCAGATGCTACTTGCTCTTTAATTGCCTGGAGTGGGGCTTCAAAGCGGAGTGCTTCGATTGGGTCACCATCATAGAGCCATGTATTGAATGCCATAATGAGAATCACTAATCCCCGTGGGAAACCACCGGTGTTAAATTCTCGCAGTTGGAATTCGATGGTGTTTAAGGATGCTTGTACGGTTTTGGGGTCAATGCCGCTATCTGCCAATGATTGGAGTGTTTGTAGGATGAGGTGTTCTACTTGATCGACGTTGTGAGTGTCTACGCCTTTCATCCCTAGGGTGAACATCATTTGACGGATATTTGAATCGAGCGAGCCGATGACATCTTCCCCTAAGCCGGATTCAAGCAAGGCTTTTTCAAGTGGGGAGGCGGGTGTACCGACAAGGATATGTTCTAGAATTTGAAAAGCGAGGACGAGTTGGGTGTTATGCGTTTCTGGTAGCAGCCAGTTGAGAGTGATATAGGCTTTGTTTTTGTTATCCTCGCTGGCAGCATAGTTTTTGACAATGCGGCGCGGCTCATCAAATTTTGCCTGGAGTTCGATTTTGGCATTGACATCTAGCCGGTCAAAATCTTTTAGATAGTCATTGATGATACGTAGGCGTTCTTCAGGATCATCATCCCCGTAGAAATAAATCCGAGCATTGGAGGGATGATAGTAACGATCATAAAAGGCTTTAAATTGCTCATAGGTTAGGTCTGGAATAGAGGCTGGATCACCGCCGGAATCGACTCCATAGACGGTATCTGGAAAAATGGATATTTGAGATTCACGCCCGAGTAAATCATCTGGTGAGGAATAAGCACCTTTCATCTCGTTAAAGACAATGCCTTTATAGGTCAGTGGTGCATCTGGGTTTTCTAGCTCATAATGCCAGCCTTCTTGTTTAAGGACTTCTGGTGAGATATTGGGATAAAATACAGCATCCAGATAGACATCAATCAGATTATAAAAATCCGCTAGATTTTGACTGGCAACGGGATACATGGTTTTATCAGAAAACGTCATGGCGTTGACAAACGTCGCCAGTGACCCTTTTAGTAATTGGACGAAGGGGTCTTTAACGGGATATTTGCGTGATCCACAGAGTACAGAGTGCTCCAGAATATGAGGTAGCCCGGTGTTGTCCTCTGGTGGTGTGGTGAAGGTGATGCCAAAGCATTTATTTTCATCATCATTTTCGATAGAGAGAAGTTCTGCGCCGGTTTTGATATGGCGATATAATTTAGCGGTACTATTGAGTTCAGGAATTTTTTGTTCACGTAATAACTCAAAGCCGTGACTCATTATGCATCCTTTCAAATGATTTTAAGCGATATAAAACGTAGTATAACGAACTTTACGTTAGATAGGTCTTAGTGTAAAGAAGAAAACCTACTGATTTCAGTAAATCAATAGATCATGATTCTGCTCCTTAAATCCTTAAAACTATGTAATAAAAGTTTCTGTGGGTGTGTACTGATTTAAGGATAATTGTGAAACGTGACAAAAACGTACATGGGATAAGTGAGATGTTGCCAGGAGATTGATCTCTTGGCAACAAGGTGGTTGTTTTAATTATTGAATTGCATTTCAAGGGGTTTTTTGCCCCCATCGGTGATAACTAAGGCAGCTGCACCATAGATACTAACATCTTCTCCTAAGTCTGGTGTGGTGAAGATAGTGTCTTTCCAATAGGCATCGTCGATGCAATATTGTTGAATAGCAGCGTGCATGGGATCAAATAACAAGTTGCCCAAATTGCTGACCCCACCGCCAATGATAACAATTTCTGGATTGAACAGATGTAGCAAGTTGACGATGCCAAGCCCTAAGATTGTGCCGCTACGGGTGACAATGCTAAGGGCAAGCGGATCGCCATTTTGGGCAGCCTTGCCGATAGTTGCCGCATCAATTTGATCAATTTTGCCGTTGACCATCTCAAAGAGGGCGGAATGTTCCCCAGCTTTGATGCGCTGTTTTGCCTGTTCTGCCATATCTGGTCCAGCGGTTTCTAGCTCAAGAGAGGACACTCGTTCTCCAACTAGCATTTGCATGTGCCCGGCTTCTGCGGCGAGACCAGATTTACCAAGCAACAACCGCCCATCTGTGATAATACCGCTACCGACTCCTGTGCTGACAGTGACATAAATGACATGGCGGTATCCACGCGCGGCTCCAAGAGCTGCCTCTGCTAGGGCGGCAACGTTAGCATCGTTACCAGCAAAAATTGGGATATTAAAGGTTTCATGAAGAACGTTGCCAAGTGGGACATCGTGCCAGCCGGGTAAATTGGGTGGGCTGACGATCACACCAGTTTCAGGATTCAGTGGACCAGGTGCGGAGATGCCGATTCCGAGGCACTCTTCAGTGTTAGTCATCACTTGACGGATTTGGTCTTGAATGCGTTGAAGGGTTGGCTCTAAGCCTTGGTGTGCTAGGGTTAAAGTTTCAACACGGTGCAAAATTTTGAGGTTTGGGTCTAAACGCGCTGCCCGGATGCGCGTTCCACCCAGATCAACGCCAATTACATAAGGTGTCATAATCTGCTCCATCCAAATGAAAAACAGGTTGTTGCGAAATTTTTCGCCTGTTAGAATAACATCAATATTCCCTTGTTAGTAGGTTATCTATGTCACGAGTAACACCTGTTCGTCAACAATATCTTGATATAAAAGCGCAGTATCAGGACTGTATTTTATTTTTTCGTTTAGGCGACTTTTATGAAATGTTTGATGAAGATGCCGAAGTCGCTGCACGTGAATTAGATTTAACATTGACTGCTAGGACATACGGTAAAAGTAGCGATAAAGTACCGATGGCAGGGGTGCCACATCATGCGGCGGAGACATATATTGCGCGTCTGGTAGAAAAGGGGTACCACGTTGCGATTTGTGAGCAGATGACCCAACCGGATGGGCGTGGACCCGTTGAACGAGAAGTGGTACGTGTGATTACCCCAGGTACGATTATCGAAGCGGATATGTTGCCGGAAGATGAGCCAAATTATCTGTTAGCTGTTCTGCCAGTTGGGGATGCGGCAAGTGGGGTGTGGCAGCAGGCAGGGGTGGCATATGCGGATATTTCCACTGGAGAATTTGCTGCAACGCAATTTTCGGGGGATAACGTTGGGTTATTGGTGTTAGAAGAACTGGCGCGGTTGAACCCGCGTGAGGTAATTGTGCCAGAAAGCTGGGCATCACGAATTACTTTGCCAGAAGGTATGCATATGACATCTGTGCCCGATTGGCGATTTGAGTTTGACACGGCGCAGGACGCATTAATGCATCAGTTCCGGGTGCGTACACTTGATGGATATGGTTTAAGCGGGCAGCAACATGCAATTAGCGCGGCGGGTGCGGTGTTGATGTATCTGCGGGATACGCAGATGGGTAATCTAGCACAGATTACGACAATCCGCGCTTATTCAACGGCAAATTTTATGGTGTTAGATCAGTTTACGCGGCGGAATTTGGAGCTAACACGCACGATACGCGGCGGTACAACACGAGGCAGCTTGTTAGGGGTTTTGGATCATACTGTGACGGCGATGGGGGCGCGATTGCTGCATACTTGGATTAACCAACCCTTATTAGATATTCATCGCTTAAATGCGCGTTTAGACGCTGTTGAATCTTTGACACAGAACGAAGCGATCCGTTTAGAGTTACTTGATGCGCTGAAGCGGGTTTCTGATATTGAACGTTTGACGAATCGCTTGCTGGTGCGGCGGGCTGGTCCGCGTGACCTGATTGGGTTGAAGTCCAGTTTGGAGGTAATCCCGCTTATTCGTGATTTGATAGGCAACATACCGGCATTAGTGGCGTTATTAGAGCGGCTTGATCCATGTGATGAAGTGCGTGAGCATATTGCACGGGCATTGGTGGATGAGCCGCCGGCTACGCTTAATACAATTGGTATTATTCGACAAGGCTATTCAAAAGAGCTTGATGATATTATCAACCGGAGTGCCCACGCGCGGGATTGGATTGCTAATCTTGAGCCAATCGAACGTGAGCGAACAGGCATCCCGACGTTGAAAGTGGGATATAACAAGGTTTTTGGGTATTACATTGAAGTGACACATGCGCATACAAGCAAAATCCCCGATGATTATATCCGCAAACAGACACTTGTTAATGCAGAACGCTACATCACACCGGAACTAAAAGATTATGAAACGCTGGTGTTAAATGCCGAAGAACAGATTTTAAGTGTGGAACGGGATATTTTTGAGGCGTTATGTAATGATTTGAGTCGGTATGCGAATTCATTGATTAGAACAGCGCGGGCGATTGCACATTTGGATGTGTTTCTTTCTTTAGCGACGGTTGCGCTGCGGGAGGGGTATGTCCGCCCTGTATTGACTGAGGATGATACTTTGATTATTCGAGATGGTCGTCACCCGGTGGTGGAAAAATTGCTGGATAAGGGTGTGCGATACGTCTCTAATGATACGCATTTTGATAGCATGAACCGCATTCATATCATTACGGGACCAAATATGTCCGGCAAATCAACATATATCCGGCAGGTTGCAATCATCACGCTGATGGCACAAATTGGGAGTTTTGTGCCGGCAGATGAAGCGACAATCGGTTTGGTGGATCGTATTTTTGCCCGTATTGGCGCGCAGGATGAAATCCATGCTGGGCAAAGTACCTTTATGGTGGAGATGGTAGAAACAGCCCGGCTGCTTTCTGGTAGTACACGCCGGAGTTTGCTGATTTTAGATGAGGTTGGGCGTGGGACATCGACTTATGATGGGTTAGCGATTGCACGGGCGGTGTTGGAATATATCCATAACAACCCACGTCTAGATTGCCGCACGCTATTTGCAACACACTATCATGAACTGACTGATTTGCCGAATGTTTTACCGCGAACGAGAAATTACAATGTGGCTGTAACAGAAAGCGGGGAAGATGTGGTGTTTTTGCATAAGGTTGTCCCTGGTGGGGCAGATCGCAGTTATGGCGTACATGTTGCACAATTAGCTGGGATGCCCCGTCCAGTGGTGGAGCGGGCAAGGGAGTTATTGGCTGAACTGGAGCAAAATGGCAATGGGCGACAGGGGGCTACGAATCGATCTCATCCACCCCAGCAAATGAGTTTTTTTGATGTAAAGCCACACCCGGCGTTGGAAGCATTAAAAGCTTTACAACCGGATAATCTTAGCCCAATTGAAGCGTTAACCAAGCTTTATGAACTGAAGCGGTTGATGGATGATTAAACAAGAATATGATGCGAGTTATAAATTTTGCTCTCAGATAGTGCGTCGTCTATAATCGAATCAGTTTTCAAGAAAGCAAGAATGAGTTCTTATGCCGCGTATTTTTATTTCTTATCGACGGGCAGATAGTAAAGGTTATTCTGATAATATCTATGATGCGCTGATGATGGCATTTGGACGGGATGCGGTTGAAAAAGATATATTTGACATCCCGTTCGGGGTGGATTTCCGCGAATTTTTGACAGAGGAGATCACCAAATATGACATCATGCTGGTGGTAATCGGGCGGAATTGGGCAATTGTGCGAGATGATTACAATCGTAAGATGCTTGATAACCCGGCAGATTTTGTGCGTTTGACAATTGAAATTGCACTACAGAATAATTTGCGTGTGATCCCTGTCTTGGTGGATCAGGCATCGATGCCGTTTGCGGCGGAACTGCCGGAGTCATTGCACGAGTTGTGTTATCGACGTGCAATTGAGATTCAGAGCGGCACGGCATTTAACCGAGATGTGCAGCGATTGATAGATGGTTTGAAAAAATTAGACACCCAGATGCTCAAAAAAGAGCAAACAGCAGTACCGCCCCCGCCAAAGCCAGCGACCACAATCCAGCCTCCTCAACCGGTTGAACAAGCACCTACACCAGAGCCAGAAACTTCGCCAAAGCCTGTTGAGCCGGTTTTGATTTTTGAAGAACCAGAACCAGAACCAGAGGTAAAAGCACCAGAACAGCCAAAATTTGGGGTGGCTTTAATTTTGCCGGAGCCGTTTGCCTGGTGCGAGATACCGGCAGGGATGGTTTCTGTGAAGGCGGGTGTGCTGGAAGGGCAAAAGATGGTGTATGTAGAACGCTTCCAGATAGCCAAGTATCCGATTACGAACGCACAGTTTGAAGTCTTTTTAACGCATCCACAAGGGTATGCTAACCCAGAGTGGTGGGATTTTCATACAGCGGCGTTACAGTGGCGGCGGGGGAACCCGGAACCACGGGCAACAGCGTTTGTGGGGGATCATTTGCCACGTACTAATGTGTCTTGGTATGAGGCGATCGCTTTTACACGATGGTTAACGGCGATGGTTCGTCAGGATGACGCAGAGCATGGTTTGATTACCTTACCGACCGAAGCACAATGGCAGCGTGCTGCGCAGGGAGATGACGTGCGCTCTTATCCCTGGGGAGATAAATTTAAGCCCAATTTATGCAACTATAATACACAGCGTCCGCTTCCGGTTACGCAATTTCCAGACGGTGCTAGTCCATATGGCGTGATGGATATGTTTGGGAATGTTTATGAATGGTGCTTATTGGATGATGATACCCCCCGGATGGATATTTTTGTCAATGATGCACGTAAGCGGCGGGCTTTGCGGGGCGGCTCTTGGCAATCCAAAGCTGATGAATTAGGGATGGATACCAAGGTGTTATTACCATCCGATTTTTGGAACGGTAGCAGTGGCTTCCGTATTGTAAGGATATAAGTAAATGATTGAGCAAGAACGTGAACGCGCTTTGAACACGCTCGATTTAATTCGAGATGCGCTAGAAAGCGATAACCTTCAAGAGGCAATTAAGCAGATCGATACATTACAGCATCAGCTGGTGAGTTGGAAACAGTTGGATGCACGGCAGTGGTTAGATCATGCCTTGCAGGCGGATTTATTGCTGTTCAATGTGGAGGCGGCAAATCGACGATTGGACCAGTGGGCAAGCACCTTAGAAGGACGTGATGATCGCGAGCTGAATCAATATCGGGAGCGGGTACGGGAGCGTGCGCGGCAGAAACAGCTGGATTTACAGGCGCGTGGTGTTGTGGCGCATTGTCATGAGTTATGGCGAGAAGCAGCGGAGTTAGAACGCAGCGCAAACCCACCAACGCCAGACGTGATGCTTGAAAAATATTATGTCAAAACGCGGGATGTGGCACAAGCAGCGCGTTATGAATTTCCTGATAATCCAGGTTTGAATGCGCTGGTTGAACGGGCAGAGCAACTACTGGCGGATAAACAGCGCGCTGGTCAGCTTTATCATCAAGCGTTATTGGAAGATCGTTATGCAGATGCTTTGGATGAACTTGCTGCGTTACAACTGGTGGATCATGTGCCGCGTTATCGACTTTCTGATGATCCAACGAGTAATCAACGCTTAATTTTTGATGGTATGGTGACGATTGATGTTGCCCAGAAAGAACTAGAAGCCTTGGGACGACAGTGGGCACATAGCCGTGTGGGTACCTTGTTGCAGCATATTCATGACCATCTAACGGGCTTTCGTCCACAAGAGGCGTTAAAGCTCTTGCGTGGGCGCAAGCGAATTGAGCGATTTACTGAAACGCCTATTCGAGATAAGTTGTTGCAACTAGAAGCTCAAGCGGAAAGCGATTTAGAGAAGCTAGAGCGTGCTGAACAGCAAGCACAGCGTGCTTTGCGTCTTATGCAAGAAAATCCACTTGGCGCGTGGGAAATTTATGCAGAAGCACAGGTGACATATGCTGGTGCGCCATCTGTGGCAGAGGCACGGATGATGATCTTGAATAGGTTAACTAATAATCTAAAGGCGCAGATTGCAGAAGCGGAAAAAGCATTTGATGCTAAGCAGATGCGGCGAATTGGGGAGATTTATCGTGAAGCCAGAGCAGATTACAGTGATAAAGCCCCGGAATTGGAAGCGTTGCTTTCTCGTTTAGAAGAAATTGATTGGCAGGCACGGACGTATTTGGAATATTTGGATAGTGCCTCTCAGCTATTGGAGCAGTTGCGTTTGGTGGTGTGGGAGGATGTCAGTGCGGCGGGAGAAATGCTGAATCGTTTGGAAGAATACCCAGCAATTGTGCTAGATGAACTGAGTGGCTTGTCTGATATTCGGGCAACTGTGCGTCAGCGGTTAAATGTTGAGATGATTTATAACCGGCTATATCAATTAATGCTGAGTGACAGTGTGGAAGAGGTGGAGCAGGCAATTAATACTGCCCAAGACCATGCGGATGATCCACGGTTTCGCCAATTAATTCCGATGTTAGAAGCCCACATGACCTACTTAAACGCACATTTGGAATATGATTTGGGGCAATTAAAGCAAGCGTTGATAATGTTTGAAGAAGTGGGAGCATATGAAGGGCATCCTGATCAACCTGATGCCAACCGGTTTGCGGATGAAATTCGAACGCGCTTGATGCCGCCACCCGTAACCGGGCAAGCAGAGGTGGACAAAACGTTACCAACCGATGAATTAGTTGACGATCAAGAGTAAAATAACGCGCTTCGGCGCGTTTTTTGAGTGTATAGAAAGGATAATTAAACGATGGGGTTAAAACCAGACCGTTGGATTCGTGAGATGGTCAAAAAATATGGCATGATTGAGCCGTTTGAAGAAAAGCAGAATCGTGGGAATGTCATCAGTTATGGTGTGTCGTCGTATGGGTATGATATGCGCGTAGCAGATGAATTTAAAGTATTTACAAATGTTCATTCTGCTGTGGTAGACCCCAAAAATTTTAGTCCACACTCATTTGTTGATATTCAAACGGATGTGTGTATTGTGCCACCGAATTCGTTTGCGTTGGCGCGTAGTGTGGAATATTTTCGGATTCCGCGTGGGGTATTGACGTTATGTGTGGGGAAATCCACCTATGCGCGGTGTGGAATCATCACCAATGTTACGCCGTTTGAACCAGGGTGGGAAGGATATGTGACGCTAGAGATTAGCAACACAACGCCGTTGCCTGCCAAAATTTATGCGAATGAAGGGATCGCTCAAGTTCTATTTTTTGAAGCAGATGAAGAGTGTGAAGTGTCTTATGCGGATAAACAAGGCAAATATCAAGGACAAACAGGGGTTACGCCGCCGCGCATGGGATAAACTAATATGATTCATATATCGACTATGATACGATACACGTTATGTTAATGTTACCTGATTTTCGAGTACGACAACGCGACTTTTTGCTAGAAATTTCCCGTGCCATTACCTCTCAACTTGATTTAGGTGAGGTGTTGCGGCGTGTGCTTCATGCGTCGGTGGTGATGTTAGGTGGTCAGATGGGGTTAATTGCCCTACGTGCGCCGGATGGTTGGTTTTATGTGCGTGCGATTCGTGGGTTAGATTCCAGCCTGATTAGCAAGCTGAACACGCATCTACATGACCTGACGACGATGGTGAAAGAGGGGGCGGATAGCGACGCTTTTAATGAGAAATTGGCGGAAATGGCAACGGATATCGACCCGGAAGTTCAGCAATCTGTTGCGCTGCCGCTGGTTTTTGCCAATGAACCCCTGGGGATGATGATTGTTTTCCGTACATATCGCAGTGTGGCAACTGCCAATGATATGCAAGTTTTACAGAGCTTTGCAGATCAGGCAGCGATTGCGGTGCATAATGCGCAGCTTTATGAGAGTATTAATCATGAGCGAATGCGGCTAGAGGCGATCTTAGATCAGAGCGCGGATGGTGTGATGATTTTGGATGCGAACCTGACCATATTGCGCTTTAATCGTGCGTTGGAACGGATGACCGGACGGGATGCCAAAGATGTGATTGGGCTGCATCAAGATGAGGTGTTTGAGTGGGAAAAGTTAGAGCAGGGTGATTTGCAGAGTGCGATTGATGATGGATGGCCCTTTACGCTGGCGGCAAGTGATAATCAAGGTACGCCTTTATATGTTGAGGGAGACTTGAAGCGTCCAGATGGCTTGAAAATCAGTATAGGGATCACCTATGCGCCGATGTTTACAACGGATGGTAAGATTACCAATATCATTGCAAACGTGCGTGATATTACAAACTTCCGTGAGGCGCAAGAGATGCAAAACACGTTTATATCGGTCGTCTCACATGAACTGAAAACCCCAGTAGCGATTATAAAAGGATATGCGGCAACACTGAGCCGTCCAGATGCAAATTGGAACCCCGATGTGGTAAGGGAAACACTCCATGTTATTGAGGAGGAAGCAGATCGTTTAACAGCGTTGATACAAGATTTGTTGACCGCCAGCAAACTCCAAGCGCAGCGTGAATTACAGCTTGATTTGGGCGAGGTATGGTTAGATGAAGTGGTGCGGCGTTCTGTGGAACGCTTTAGTACACAAACCAATAAGCACCAGTTTGTTATCCACTTTCCGGCGGATTTCCCCTCAATCCAAGGGGATGAAACCAAGTTGCGGCAAGTAATTGATAATTTATTAAGTAATGCAGTGAAGTATTCGCCAAATGGTGGTGTTATTGAAGTCGGTGGAGAAGTAACCGATCATTTGGTCAAAATTTATGTCAGTGATTCCGGTGTGGGCTTGACGAAAGAGGACCAGGGACGTATTTTTGAACGGTTTTATCGTGTTGACGGTAAATTAAGCCGTAAGACGCAAGGGACAGGTTTAGGTTTATATTTAGCTAGGGCAATTGTGGAAGCACATGGTGGTATGATTCGCGTTGACAGTCAACCGGGACAGGGATCAACCTTTTATTTCACGTTGCCACGCCATTAGATGATACTTGCCTTGTGAATCATTGGCTAAAAATCCACTAAAACAAACATAAAGGGAGATGGTATGACAATTAAAAATAAAACGCCGATTCGCTGTTCTGGGTGTGGGCAGCAATTCGTGACGGAGATTTACTCTTATATTGATGTGACGGATGAACCTCAGGCAAAAAACCTGTTGATTAGTAACCGATTGAACCGCGCACAATGTCCGCACTGCGGTACGGTGAATAATGTGGAAACCCCGCTATTATATCATGATCCGACCAAAGAGTTGTTGATTGCTTATGTGCCGATGGAGTTAAACCTCAATAAAGACCAGCAAGAGCGGGCGATTGGGGATTTAATGAACAGAATGCCTAAGCAGAACTTTAAAGGATATATGTTTAACCCACGGCGTTCCATCACCATGCAAGGCATGATTGACCAAGTGCTGGAGGCAGATGGGATTACGAAGGAAGTGCTGGAAGAGCAACGTAAAGAACTCGATTTTGTTCAGCAGTTTTTACAAGTTGAATCCGAGGAAGCCCTTGAAAAACTGGTACAGGAAAACGATGCAAAAATTGATGAACGGTTTTTTCAGTTAATGACGATGATGGTGCAGCGTGTTTTGCAAGAAGGTCGCCAAGATGTTGCCCAGCAAATTTTAGGGATACAATCTCGGATTGTTGAGCTTTCTACTTATGGTCAAAATTTAATTGCACAACAAGAGGCACAGCAACGTGTGGTAGAAGAAGTGATTAAAGAATTAGAGCAATTGCCAGACTCTGCTGGGCGAGAGACGTTTTTGACCTTAGCAATGGATTATATGGAACGCGGTGAGGATTATTTACAAGCGTTGGTTGGGTTGGTGCGTCCAGCGTTTGATTATGAGTTTTTCCAACTGATGACGGTGAAAATTGGACAGGCACCGGCAGATCAGCGTGATAAATTGGAGGATTTGCGCAAAACCTTGCTGGAACTAACAGCTGCCGTAGATCAACAGCAACAGGCTGTGGTTCAGCAAGCGGCGGGCTTTTTACAAGCGGTCATTAACAGCCCAGAGCCGCAGAAAATGTTGCAAGAAAATGCAGAAATGATTGATGAAGTATTTATGTCTGTTTTGAGTGCTAATTTACAGCATGCAGAACAGTCAAAAGATGTGAAAGCCCTTGCGCGTCTAAAAGAAATTTATCAGATGGCTGTTCAGGTGGTGCAGGCACAAATGCCGCCAGAGATTCGGTTTGTCAATGATTTGCTTTCTGCACCGGATGATGCTGCTGTGCAAAAGCTATTGAATGAACATGCCACCGAATTTGGTGATGGGTTATTGAATACAATGGACGCGGTTCATGATGCAATGTTGGCGCGCGGTAACCCGGCGGTAGCTCAGCGGTTAAAATCATTGCGGGCGCAAGCGGAGAAAATTCTTAGCTGACGATTGACCTACGCAGATGCGCTTTACACTGGTAAAATTTGAAACAACTGTGTAGTCTTATACACGCTAAGGGATTTTGTGAGGATTATTTGAATATGAAAAATATCGTGCGTATTCTGTTCCTAGTGGCGATTTTAGCGGGGAGCGTTGTGTTTTCAACAGTATCGCCAACACAGGCGCAGGTCACACCTGGTATTTGTGATAACCCGGTTGATGTGCTGACAGCCGCATTCTGTGCAGCACGGGAAGCCATTGAAGAAGAGCGTTCCATTGATCTAACAATTGTTAAGCAGTGGACATTTGAACAGCAGGAATTTACCAACGGGATTGATTGGGGCTGCATTGACGGCATCGCGGCTGTGGATGTGCGCCCAGTTTATTATGGTTGGGAATTCCGCTTTACCGCGCTGAACAATGAGGTGCATACGGCTCGTGTATCGTTTGTTGATTTAGACACCGTTGCTGTGTGTGATGAAGTTGCACTGGCAACAGATGCGCCTGCGCCGAGTACTGCCCCAACTAACCCGAATTTGCCGGCTCCAGTTACTGGCGCGGGTGCAGCGGGGACATTTGAGCTTGGTGGGCATGTGAACGGCTTGGGAACTCAGACCGTCAGCAATATGCAAGCTGCGGGGATGACCTGGGTCAAGAAGCAACTGCGCTTCCGCGTGGGGGATGGCACTGGTCAGGCAGAGGCGTTTATCAACGATGCCAACAGTAAGGGCTTTAAAATTCTGCTGGGGATTGTTGGGTATACGGATGAAATGACCAACTATGACCAGTATATTCAGGACTACGCGACCTTTGTGGGGCAGGTTGCCGCTAAGATGACACAAGGTGGCGCAATTGAAGTTTGGAATGAGCCAAATATTGACCGTGAGTGGCCCAACGGGCGAATCAGTGGTGCAGAATATACTCGTTTGTTAGCTGCGGCTTATAATGCGATCAAGACCGCGAACCCGAACGTGATCGTTATTAGTGGTGCGCCTGCACCGACTGGTGCCGAAGCGGCTTTCCCTGGTGCGGTTGTGAACGATGATAACTTCATGCGTCAGATGCGTGATGCTGGAGCAGCAGCTTATATGGATTGCTTGGGGCTGCATTATAATGAGGGGATTGTTTCTCCAACCCAGAACAGTGGTGATCCGCGTCCTTATTATCCCACACAATATTTTGGCTCCATGTTGGCACGTGGTGCAAACATCTTCCCAGATCGTCCGGTCTGCTGGACGGAGCTAGGATATTTGAGTGGTGAAGGTATGGGTGAGCCGATCCCACCGGCATTCTCCTGGGCAGAAAATGTGACAGTGGCGCAGCAAGCCCAATGGTTGGCAGAAGCCGCGCAACTTTCACGTCAGAGTGGGCGTGTGCGGATCATGATTATCTGGAATGTCAACTTTGAACTGTGGGGTAGTGACCCAATGGGGGGCTATGCAATGATGCGCCCGGATGGGACATGCCCAGCTTGCTCAACGCTTGGTGCGGTGATGAGAGGTAGCTAAGCTCATTACATAAAAACATGGCATCACATCATAACAGGCGAGTTCAAACGGACTCGCCTGTTTTAGTTGGTATTATTTAATCCCCAACGGGTTCTTGAATATCGGTTTCGGTTTGTTTTGAGGCACGTTCTTTGGCTAATTCGCGGGCGAAAGTCGTGTTTTGTGGTTTGAGTTCTGTGGGGACAGCCGCTTCTTCTTCGGAAATCAACCCCTCAGAGAGTAAGACGCGCTTGAAGGATGTGATGGCAACTTCGCACATATCGAGGTCTGGTTCACGGGTAGTGAGGTGTTGCAAGGCGAGGTTAGGCTTAATTATCATGCGAACCCATGCTTTATCGGTATTAGCGGCTGTCCAGCGCAGTAGTTCATAAGCGATGCCAGCGATCACCGGGATGAGTATGACACGGGAGAGAATTAACAATAAAATGGGTGGACGACCAAGCAAGGAAAAGACAAAGATACTGACGAAAACGACGGTTAACAAGAATGCCGTGCCACATCGTGGATGTTCTATAGGATAAGTGGAGACAACCTCCGGCGTGAGTTCAGCTCCGGCTTCGTAGGCGTTGATGGTTTTGTGTTCTGCTCCATGATAAGAAAATAGCCGTTTGACATCTTCCATT
>RFHA01000145.1 GCA_003696565.1 Chloroflexota bacterium | reverse complement strand
CAACGGATCGGTGTTGAAGCCACTGCTTAAGCCGCAAGTGTTTGTGTCTTCTAAATTCCCGCCGTTGTCATTAATTGTACCCAAACCAAAGCTATAACAATTCCCAGTAGCAGATGTGTTATTGCTAATAATCGTGTTGATCAAATTGACTGTACCACCGTTATAAAACGCGCCGCCAAGGTTATTAGCACTGTTATAACTAATTGTACTATTGATCAGATAAGCTATGTCAGCGTTAGCAATCGCGCCGCCGTTGAAGCTAGTACTATTGTTGCTAATCGTGCTATTGCTAATCGTGAGTGTGCCACGACTAAAGATTGCGCCATATGTACCAGCACTGTTGCCGCTGATCGTGCTATTATTGATTGTGAGTGTACTGTAATAGTTGTAAACTGCACCAGAGGTGTTGACAGCCATGTTGTTGCTCAGCGTGCTGCTGGTAATAGTGACATTGCCGCCATTCTCGTTTGCAATTGCACCGCCGTTATAGGTGGTGACTGTGTTGTCGCTCAGCGTACTGTTGGTGACTGTGATCACTCCACCAAAGTTATAGATTGCACCACCGAAACCGGTAGTAGCACTGTTGCCGCTCAGCGTGCTGTTGCTGATGCTTAGTGTGCTATGGTTGCGAATCGCGCCGCCGCTGTCAGTAGCACTGTTGCCGCTCAGCGTGCTGTCGCTGATTGTGACCGTGCCAAAGTTGAAAATCGCGCCGCCGAAGGTAGCTCTTCCGTTGCGCAGCGTAACATTATTGAGTTCTAGGGTTGCACCACTAGAAACAGAGAAAATCTGGTATGAACTACTACCATCAATGGCGAAGCCACCACCATTGATCGTGACCGTGCCACTACTAATTGTAAATGTTCCTGTAATAATGCAATTATCAGTGAGTGTGTAGGTGCCAGCTGGCATAGTGCCGCTGGATGCTGGTAGTCCGTCGCAATTAGCGGCATAGGCTGGCTTTGTAAAGGAGCCAACAGTAGCTAATAAAGCTAGAAGTAAAAATAATGTGATGTAATTTATGTTTTTCATTGTTTCCTTCCGATCCGTAAGAAGACAGGACTTTAAAAAAAAAGATGTTTTCTATTATAGTTTATATTATTTTTTAAGCAATCAAAATTTAATGCTCTTTAGGGGGACATTTTGCTGTGGTGTTGATAGCGCTATGTTGCCGATAAATGCGCCCAAAACTCCTTGCTTTAAAAGTGGAGCGCTCTCGCACTGCTGTTCATCACACCACCATGATCCTTGCGTGCGGATGCTAGTTGTGGGGATGTAGGACACTTGACTGTCTGTAGCTATCTGTAACCCAAAAATGTGCGGATGGTGGGCAGGATGATCTCGGTTTGCATGACCAGCTGCACGTGATTGAAGTTGCTGAATACGTACAACTGATGCCCTGCCGCT
>RFHA01000144.1 GCA_003696565.1 Chloroflexota bacterium | reverse complement strand
TTAGTGCCCATGCGGGTTGGGGGCAGGGTGCTTGGGGTGATGCAGGTGCAAAGCTACCGGCTGGATGCCTATACTCAGGCAGATATGGATTTGTTAAGTGGGCTGGCTAATGTGGCTGCGGTCGCTGTGCAAAATGCACGCTTGTTGGCACAAACGGAAGCGCATACCCGGCAGTTGCAATATCTTTTGGATGAAATTCCGGTTGGGGTGGTGTTGTTGGACATGGCTTGTCATTTGCAGTTGAGCAATAAGCAGGCGAAGGTGTATTTGCCGCTTTTGTTGGATGGGGCTGCTGATGATGAGGTGATGGCTTTGGGGCAACGGCCGTTACCAGAACTGCTTCAACCGCCGGAATCTGGGCTTTGGCATGAACTGACCTGTAACGGCCGTTACTTCTCCCTCATTTCCAGAAAAATCACCTTCCTGAACAACCAAAACGGCTGGATGCTGGTCATTCAAGAAATCACCGAAATCAAAGAAATTCAAAACCACTTACAAGAACAAGACCGATTAGCAGCCGTTGGCCAATTAGCAGCCGGCATTGCCCACGACTTCAACAACATTTTGGCAGTTATTCTCCTCTATGCCCAACTACTGGGAAACAACCCCCAGCTTAACAAAAAGCAAAAAATTTACCTTTCCACCATCGTTTCCCAATCGAACCGGGCCAGCAGCCTCATCCAGCAAATTCTTGACTTCAGCCGCCGGTCAATTTTGGAACGACAGGCGCTGAACCTGAAACCATACCTGAAAGAAATCATCCAATTTATGCAGCGCACGCTGCCAGAAAACATCGACATTACCATTACGACCCATACTGTCTGGGGAGATGATTTTACAATTTTCGCCGATCCCACCCGGATTCAGCAGTTGGTCATGAATTTGTGCCTGAATGGCCGGGATGCCATGCCCGACGGCGGCCAGTTGGTGATACACCTCAGCCAGGTGGAGATTGCCGCAGAAGAGAAATCCCCATTGCCAGACATGGGAAACGGCCGTTGGGTACAACTCACCATCTCCGACACCGGCCAAGGCATCCCCGCAAATATTCTGCCACACATATTCGACCCCTTCTTCACCACAAAATCGGCAGGCAAAGGCAACGGTCTGGGGCTTGCCCAGGTTTATGGCATTGTTAAACAGCACGACGGCGCTATTACCGTCCACTCTGAATTAGAACACGGCACAACGTTCGACATCTATTTCCCTGTCTACCAACAACAGGCAGTGCTCACTCCTCAATCTCAAGCCGATGGCTTACCCTTAGGTCAAAACGAACAAATTTTGGTTGTTGAAGACAATGCATCGCTTGCTGAAACCCTGGTAAACACATTGGAATCTTTACGCTACCGGCCAGTTGTTGCCAAAAATGGAAGGGAAGCCCTGGCAATTCTCAACAATAAACCTCACGAATTTGCACTCATCCTCAGCGACATTATCATGCCGGAAATGGATGGGATTGCCCTGTTTGAGGAAATTTTAGCCCGGCAAATCACTGTGCCCTTTGTGCCCATGACAGGCTATACCCTTGACCAAACTGTTGCAGATTTACGGCAGCGGGGCGCTGAAATGGTTCTGCAAAAACCAATCAATTTGAAAGATTTGGCGGTTACGCTTTCTACTGTCATTCAAAAACAATCTGCCTCGTCCGAACAGAACCGCGATTTTGCCTGATTATGGTGTGGGTGTGCTGCTTTGCATATTGCTTTGAAGATGATTGTTCAACCATGTCATAACGGCCGTTTCCAATTCCGGTTCCGCAGTTAACATATTTGTGCCATGCCCGGCTCCGGCCAACATCTGCAACTGCCCATTTTCACCCGCCTGTTCAGCCAAAGCCATCGACGACTCTGCTGCATAACCATCCTCTTCACTGGCAGCAATAAACAACGGCCTGCTGCCATAACGGGCCAATGCATCCAATGTCGTCACCCCGCGATAATCCAGCCCAGGCGATAGCAAAACCACGGCCTGTACCTTTGGCTGGCTGGCGGCAAAGCGCAGTGCCAAATTTGCACCAATACTGGCCCCAATAACGGCCGTTTTCTCCGCATCCACCCACTCCAAACCAGTAAAATAAGCCCAAACCACCCCCACATCCTGCTCCGCCAGCATCCAATTGCGTTCGCCGCCCGTTTCGCCATGCCCACGCATATCCAATGCCAACACGGCATACCCCTGGGCGGCCAATTTGTCGGGCAAACCACTCTCCTGCCATGCCTGCCGGCTGCTGCCCAACATATGCAGCAAGAGAACACCCGGCAGCTGCTGCCCTTCTGCTGGACGGTACAAAGAGGCTTGCAGCAGCAAACCGTCCTCGGCGGGCACAGTCACATTCTCCACCACAGTTGGGGGGGATTCTGCCTGATCTGTCACGGCCGTTTCCGCTTCACCAACAGCGCCCCCTTCCCCACCACACGCAGCCAAAACCCAAACCAACACCAACACAAAACCAACTCGCCGCATCATCAAAACCTCCTTCGAAAATTACGAAGTACAAATTACGAATTACGAAACTGCGTTTGCCGCCTGCCACATTTCTACTCAGAGTGGTCAGCGCAGCCGGTGGTGTCTCCTTCGAAAAAAAGATTGGATAACCGTCAATGTAATGATAGTATTGCAGGAATCAAAAACAGCCTCAAGGGAAGCAGGAACAAAACACCGTGACAGAACGAGTTGAAGTAGTGGGCAATATGCATATGCACACCCCCTATTCAGATGGGGAAGCATGGCATGAAGAGATTGCCGAAGCCGCCATTGCCGCCGGACTGGATTTTGTCATCGTCACTGACCATAACATTCACGTTGCCGGTGTAGAAGGGTATTATCAGAACGAAAACGGCCGTGTCCTCTTGCTCGTCGGCGAAGAAATCCACAACGTTCGCCGTGTCCCCCAGGCCAGCCACCTGCTTGTCTACGGCACAGAAAAAGAGCTGG
>RFHA01000143.1 GCA_003696565.1 Chloroflexota bacterium | reverse complement strand
CACTGGCGTTTGTTTCGGCACGCGGAGATAAGCCGCAAATATACTTGTTAACTATGTCTGCATTAGGTGGTGAAGCGCGTCAGCTCACAAATTTACCGAACGGTGCAGTTATGCCAGAATGGTAACCAGATGGCAAGCAGATCGCCTTTTTATCATCTTCATTGCCGCAAGAGCGCATAAAAGAAGACAGTAAAGATCAAGATGCTCCACCAGTAGATCAGTTAGAGGCGAAACATCGTAAAGAACGCATCGAACATGACGAAAAGAAACGCCTTGATCCATATGTGATGACTCGTATTCCGTATCGTGAAGGGACGGCGTTTCGTGATGGGCGGTTTAGCCAGGTTTATGTGATAACGACCGAAGAGGGAGACGATATTAAGCCCCGTCGCTTAACAGATTTTGATGTTGATCATTCTCCGGTTAAGTGGGCAATTGATGGACAGGCGTTATATTTATCTCATGCACAAAGCGATGTAGATGATGAGCCGTTTAATCAAATGAGCATTTATCGCTTAGACCTAGAAACTGAAACTGAAATGCGGATGACTGATGATACTGAGTCTGCGTTTGCGCCGTTACCATCACCGGATGGGCAATGGATCGCGTATCTACATTATCCGCGCCGTAAGTATCATGTGGATACACAAGCTATTTTACGTCTTACGATTCGCCCGGCAGATGGTGGAGAAGCGCGTACATTAAATTTGGACTTCGACCGTTCGATTGATGATTTTGCATGGTTACCAGATAGTAGTGGTTTAATCTTTGCTGCGCCATCAATGGGAGATGGATGGTTATTCCAGGTTAAGCTGGAAAGTGGTGAAGTTACGCCATTAGCAGCTGCTGGAACATTCCGTACCGCTGCGCTGAGTGTGAGTAAAACAGGTGGTGTTGCATTTGTTGCCAGCATTCCAACTAATCCTGGAGAGCTATTTTGGTTAGCACCAGGGAAAGACATTCATCAAGCATTGACGGATTTTAATGCACAATGGTTGAAGGATGTTATTGTTCAACAAACACATGAGATGTGGTTCGATTCACCATCTGGTAAGAAAATTCAAGGGTGGTATATTTTGCCAGTAGGCTATGAAGAAGGGAAGCAGTATCCACTTGCATTGAATATCCATGGTGGTCCACGTGCTATGTGGGGACCGAGTGAGCCGACGATGTTCCATGAATGGCAGTTTCATGCTGCGAGCGGTTATGTCGTCTTTTATTGTAATCCACGTGGAGCAGAAGGTTACGGTGAGCAATTTATGCGTGATCTACATCGTGCTTGGGGCGATGTAGCGATGGATGACATCATGGCAGGGGTAGATGTCATGCTAGAAAAAGGATTTGTTGATTCTGACCGCATGGCGATTACTGGCGGGTCTTATGGTGGTTATATGACAGCCTGGATTGTGGGGCATACTGATCGCTTTAGATGTGCAGTGACACAACGCGGGGTATATAACCTTGCCAGCTTCTATGGCACTAGTGATGTACCATCGTTAATTACATCTGATTTTGATGTGGAACCCTGGGAAGATATCACCTTATTATGGCAGCATTCACCATTGGCATATGCCCACAACATTAATACACCGCTGCTTATTATCCATGCAGAAAATGATTATCGCGTGCCAATTGAACAAGCGGAGCAACTTTTTGCTTTTGTTCGTCGTGCGACAGATACCCCCGTAGAAATGGTACGTTATCCACGTGATGGGCATGAGCTATCTCGTAGTGGGGAGCCTGAGCATCGTGTTAGCCGATTGACACGCATGGTAGAATGGTTTGACCGTTATTGCAAATGAGGAGTTGTTGATGAAATTTCGGATAATATTGGTTTGGATGCTGGTTTTTAGTTTAGGGATGGTTGTTAGCGCACAAGAAGACGATGAAGAAGTTATTGAACCACAAGGCATTTATGCAGATATTCCACAATCGCGAGGGGAAGATGGTGCTTTTATTTTAGGTGACCCTGAGGCACAAATTGTTATCATGGAGTTTGCGGATTTTTTGTGTCCACATTGCCAGGATTACCATGATGAAGTGATTGGTGATTTGATTGAGCAGTTTGTTGCGACTGGGCAAGCCCGTTTTGAATATCGTTTTTTCCCCATTATTGATCAAACCTATTCACCACGATTGGCTGCGGTTAATGAATGTGCTTATCAACAAGGGTTGTTTTGGGCGACACATAATGAGTTGTACGTCATGGCACAAGATCGCTTAATTGGTCCAGATTTTGAGGAAATCTTGGCTGATCGTGTTGGGCTTGATCTTGATCTTCTAAATACGTGTTTAGATTCCGGTGACGCAACACAATATGAAACAGACACAGCACTGGGCATTGAATTGGCAGTTTCTGGTACGCCGGCGGTTCGCGTACGTGTGGGAGATGGCGAGCCGGGTGCAATTGTGTTGAATGGTACAACATATAATCGTGGCGGTGTGGCATTAAGTGTATTAGAAGCATTTATCACAGCGGATGATCCAGTTGAATTAATTGGTGATGTTGTGCCCCCAGCCCCAAGGTTAATTAATGAGGACTTACTGCAAGAAACTGGGTTAATCAGTGGCGACCCATGCGATGCCCCTTGTTGGCGTGGTATTATACCAGGCGAAACAACATGGGAAGATGCTGTTGAGATAATGCAGGCAGATGAAACATTAGGGGATCTGGAGTTACAAGAGCAGGGCGAAGCAAGAGGTGCAAGTTTTACTCAGCAGGATGGCATATTATGCTGCCAGATCATTAGCCAAACTGGTGAGTTCGTTGAGTTTATTCAACTGCAAATTGCGCCAGGTGTCACTTTAGGTGAGGTGATTGAAAAATATGGTGAGCCGGATTATGTTGATGGTGAGCCATATTCTAGCGATCAATACATCCTCATTTTGTTCTATGAAGAAACCCCGATGTTGATTTACGCTTTTGCACCAGATTCTGAAAGTGCGTTAGATGGTGACAGCGAGATCATCGGTTTGGTCTATCTTACTGATGATTTGATGGAGCAATTTATAACAACATCGGATTTAGCAGAATGGCAGGGGTACGAGTCTTTTGATTTTTACGTAGGACAATAGTGAATAAAATGAACAGAAAAGAGGGCGCAGCGACGCGCCCTTTTTATGACGATTACTTATCAATAGCCTGGACGGCTGTAAATGCCGGACGTGGATTGCCGTCGGGTGCTAGTAAGCTTGTGTAGCATAATTCTGCTAAGCCAATTCCTTGATCTTCGATGCAGCCATTAAGATTGTCTAGGAACATGACCCCGATATACCCCAATTCTTTGCCTAAATCAAATGCTTCTGGAATGTAAACCGCTTGTTCGCTTAGGCTAGTATAGTTGATTGAATAATGTGGTTGGTTAGCATTTGTTGGCGCAGTGATGTCCTCTCCGGTGCCCCACCCAAACTTTGTGACCCACAATGGTGTGTTTGTATCACCATATTTTTCCATAATTTCGTGATATGCTTGGATATTTTCCAAGAAATAGAACACATCATTCTCATAGTGCGATTCAACACCAGGCGCAGGATTACAGCATGTTGCACGGGGTGGGTTTGCCTCACCGCCGGGGTGGATGGCAATTGCATCTGTAACGGTATCTAATCCGCGTGAATAGAGCGTTTCTAAGTAAAGTCGGTCATCAATAGCGTTAAAACGATCATTAAAACGAGTTGGAGCTAATCCTGCGCTAATAACCAATGCGTTAGGATCGATCTGCTTAATAAATTTATACGATTCACCCAGCATGAACAGATAGTCTGTATCACACATACGGCGGTCGCAATTCCAATTGCGCCGCAAATTGGGTTCTTCCCAAATTTGATAAGCGTCTACCCGACCACTGTAACGAGTTGCTAAGGTTTGAACAAACTCAAAGAATAAATTTAAGTCTTCTGGTGGTCCCATTTCGTTCTGACTTGTGCGTGACCATGCTGGTGCATTTGTAACGGTGAAAAGTATATTTAATCCAGCGGAGTCGAGTGTATTCACGATTAAATCCAACTCGGAAAAGTCTAGGTTGTCCTGTTCCGGTTCAATAGCAAACCAGTCAACTCGAACTTTCACCCAATGTAACCCAAGCTGATTAATTTGCTGAGTGACTTGTGTGATGTTATCCGCGTTAAAATAGGCGATAATGCCATAATCAAACCCGGGGTCTGTCAACATTGTTGTGGTATCTGCTGGTGGCATAGCAGCTTCTTCGGTTACTTCTGGTTGTGGTGCATTTTCTGTTACAACTGGCTCAGGGGCAGGGGTATTTGCTGTTGGAATATTAATTGTCTGTCCGACAAAGATGATATTTGGATTTGCGATGTTGTTAATACGCAATAATTCTGTGATGGTTGTGCCAAAACGAATTGCCAAACGCGAAAGTGTATCCCCAGGTTGCACAGTATAAGTATCAGAAGTTGTGGCAGGGGGTGGGGTAGAAGTCGGTTGTGGGGTACTTCCCGCTGTAGGGATGGTTAATACCTGCCCAACATAGATCAGGCTAGGGTTGGTGATTCGGTTTGCAGTAGCTAGTTGTTGGGTTGTTAACCCATAGCGTAGAGCAATCCGAAACAAGTTATCTCCAGGTTGAACAACATAAGTTGAACCATCAGTAGGGGCTTGTGTAGCAGTGACCACTTCAGTTGCTTCCGGTTCAACCGTACTTTCTGGCTCGGCGGTTGATTCCTGCGCAAAACCTGCACTGGCAAAAACACCAAGAATTATCACTAAGATAAGTGAAAACCCAGCTATGTGTTTCATCATGTTCTCCTCAGTTTTGTGTCAATCACATAGTCAAATATTACATCTTTCAATCCCGCTACGCCAATCATGCTATAATGTTGAACATGATTGATAGTTTGATAGGGGACATTTTTCCCATGCGAAGACGTTTGATTCTGCTTGGTTTTGTGATCATGATGTTAACAGGTGTGGTTTCAATAAGTGCTACTGCACAGAGCCGCACTGTCTTTTGGGAACGGTGGGATGTAGAGATCACAAATATTGATACAGCTAATAATTCGTTCCAAGTGAGAGAGCAATATACAATACGCTTTACTGGCACATTTACATTTGGTACGGCTACCATTCTAAAAAATAATTTAGAATCAATTGATAACATCCAGATTTATGAAGCAGGGAACCCTTTACAAGCTAGTAGACGGTGTAATGAGATACGTGGAACATTTTGTACACAATCGACACAAGAGGGCGTGTCGGTGGTTTATTATTTCAATGCGCCGGTTACTAACACCACAAGAGAGTTCACAATAGAGTATACCGTTCGTGGTGCTTTACGTGTTTATGAGGAGGGGGATCAATTATGGTGGATTGCGGTACCTGAGGATAAATATGGCTTTTCTGTGGGGGAAAGCACCATTCGGGTAGAAATGCCGCCGGGGTTTGCACCACGAGCAGGCATTGATCCAGTGGAGACATATGGTGCGGCTGGACAGATCACCGTTGAGGGACGATTTATCACCGCGCAAGCAATACGTGGAGTAGGCGCAAACGAAAAATTTGAAATCCGTGTACAGTATCCTCATGATCCCAACGCACGAATTGCATCCTGGCAGGCAAGTTGGGATGATCGCCGAGCATTTGAAGAAAATGTCAAGCCGTTAATTGATTTAGGGTTGATCACTGTTTCTATTTTGATTGCTATCGGTGGTGTGTTGGGTGTTTATGCCTTGTGGTATAACAAAGGGCGTGACCCTAAAGTTGGTATTGTTCCAGAATATTTAAGTGAACCCCCTAGTGAATTACCACCGGCTGTTGTGGGAACGTTATTAGATGAAAAAGCGGACACACGGGATATCCTCTCCACATTAATTGATTTAGGTCGGCGCGGGTATCTTGTGATTCAAGAAGATAAGACACAAGGATTTTTAGGCATAGGGGCAAGTAGTGTTTTTACATTCAAACGTACGGATAAGCCGTTAACCGACTTGCGAAAATATGAGCAGCGTATTATGGAAAAGGTATTTGGGCGCAACCTAGAACGCTCGATGGAATCGCTCAAGAACAAATTTTACCAATACTTACCGCGCCTCAAAGAAGATTTATATGGTGAATTGGTAGATGAAGGGTTATTTACCGCTAAGCCAAGTACAACGCGCGCGCTTTATAATGGTTTGGGGATGATGATTTTGTTTGTGGCTGCCTTCACTGGTTTCTTTGCGCTGAGTTTGTTGGAAACTTTTACCTCCACGTTAATATGTGCACCAGTAGCAATTGGGTTTGTTGGTGTTGTGATGTTGCTTGTTGGTAATCATATGCCGGCTAAAACACGCAAAGGGGCGGAAGAAGCTGCAAAGTGGGAGGCGTTCCGTCAATATCTTTTGAATTTAGAGAAGTATGACACTGTGGAAGGTGTAGCAGATAAGTTTGATGCTTATTTGCCTTATGCAGTTGCTTTTGGGTTAGATCGCTCATGGATACGTCGCTTTAGCCGGGTAAAAACTGTTGGAACACCAATTTGGTATTATCCGACGTATCGTGGTGGACGTTATAGAGGTGGATACCGGGCTGGTTCGCCACTGGGTGGTGGGCTGTCATCCAATGGGGATATGTTCCCCGGTGAAATTGCCCGCGCTGGTGGTGGGGGATTGGGAGAGATATCTGATGATATGATGGGCGGCTTGAGTGCAATTTCTGATGGATTGTCTAATATGCTTAATTCTGCGTCTCGAGTATTTACGAGTACACCAGCACCATCATCAGGTAGTGGAAGTTGGAGTGGCGGTGGTAGGAGCTGGAGCGGTGGCGGCTCATTTGGTGGCGGGGGTAGCGGTGGCGGTAGCCGCGGTTTTGGATGATTTTGACTATCGGTTTGATATTCATAACACAACGCTAGGAGCATAA
Organism: Chloroflexota bacterium; assembly: GCA_003696565.1. Lineage (GTDB taxonomy): Bacteria > Chloroflexota > Anaerolineae > Aggregatilineales > Phototrophicaceae > DAOTWY01. The sequence continues at coordinate 2,354 of RFHA01000143.1, read as the reverse complement.
ATTAAAGATGAATCAAGGGCGATTTGTAGGTGTAGCATTGATCATTATCGGTGTTGGCATCACGGTGATTTCTGGCTTATGGTTGGCGGTTCAAGCATCTCAAGAAAACGTCAATATGGGGGGAGTAATTTTGGGAGCTGGCTTGGCGTTTATCGTTGTTGCACCACTGATTGGTTTTGGGCTATATATGTGGATCAAAGGTGGGCAGGAAGCTGAGCAAGAATCCGAGATGCAAAAGCAGCGTGAACTATTAGATATTTTACGCAGTCGGGGGGAAGTACGGGTAACGGATATGGCAGTTGAAATGGGGGTCAGTGTTGACCGCATTCAATCCATGGTACATCAACTGGTTGGTTTACAAGTGTTTAGTGGGTATGTTAACTGGGATGATGGTGTGCTGTTTTCTGCTGAAGCAAAAAATTTACGTGATTTAGATCAATGCAAAAAGTGTGGTGGTCAGATTAAATTAGCCGGAAAAGGTGTTCTTCATTGTCCTTATTGTGGTACAGAATATTTTTTGAGTTGATTTGCCACCTTTGCCATTGTCTGATAAAACTAAAGTAGGAGAAATAGTACACCATGAGGAATTAAAACTATGTCAGAGTTATCAGATCGTATTATGAGCAACAAAGGTTCGTTTGAACGGTTAGTTGCGCGAATCCCTGGTTTTAAGGGGTATCATGAAAAAGAAGCGCGGCGTACTGCCGATCGAATGCTGCGTGACCATATTGCTGCGGAGCTAGATGAGCGCATTAAGCGAATGGCGCGAATTGAAAAGCTAATCTTGGATAATGGTGGGTTAGCTTATATGACGAAAACACGCAGTGCGAAAAGCAAGATACAACTTTTTAGAGACAAAATTGCTACATCAATGCCTGGCTACGATGGGATGTGGGCACAGATGAAAATAGAAGCCGAAGACCTAGATAAAATTTATGCATTTGATGAAGCACAAGTTGTTTATGTTGATAAATTTGATGCAGCATTGGATGCCTTAGAACAAGCCGTCCTGAATAAAGAAGAACTTGATGTTCTTATTTATGAATTAGAGCAAATTGGTGTAGAAGCAATAGAGGCATACAATTTGCGTGAAGATGTGTTAATTGGTTTGAGCAAGTCTGTTTAGGAGCGAGGAAATTATGCCACGTATTATTGATGTTATTGAGCATCCTAATGTTGCACGGGATGAATTGGTATATCGCTTACCACAAGATGGGCAAGGCGATTTTCGGATGGGGTCACAATTAATTGTATCTGAAGGGCAGGCTGCGGTGTTTGTACGTGGCGGTAAAGCGTTAGATACTTTTGGTCCTGGACGGCATACCCTATCCACAGCAAATTTACCAATTTTATCAGGATTGATTGGGCTTGCAACTAGTGGGCGCACGCCATTCACAGCATATGTTTATTATGTCAACCTGCGTGATATGCCGCAAGTGCCCTGGGGAACATCAAAGCCAATTATCATTAAAACACCGAATACCGGTTTAGGTGTAGCTTTGTTACGCACACATGGAGTCATGGAAATTAGCATTTCTGACCCTGGCTTGTTTGTCATGAAATATGCCATCAACGAGCGTATGATGCGTTTAAGTGATATTAAAGATCGTATCCAAACATTATTGCTTGGTGAAATCAGTAGCTTATTGCTGAAATCTGGCGCGCAAGACATTATGGAAGCCAATGTCATTTTAGAGGAAATTGAAGGGGCAATGTTGGCAAAAGTCAACGAAAAATTTGCTGAGTTCGGGATGCAGATTAAAGCATTTGAAGCAAATCCGTTTGACTCAATGAATGTTTCTACAGAAGAATTGCGTGATTATGTGCCGCGTGATGTGTGGTTAGAAGTGTTAGAACGCCAAAAGCGGTTGGATATTGGTATGGCGGCTGCGCAGAATGAAGGTGCTGGTGGTGGTTTGGCTGCGGCAGGAATTGGTTTTGGGGTTGGGCAAAACCTCGGCGGTATGATGGGCGGCAACCAGTCCAATGAGCAGCTGGCGCAAATGCAAGCACAGATGCAACAACAGCAGATGATGATGCAGCAGATGATGATGCAAATGATGCAACAGAACCAACAGACTAATCAACCACCAGCACAACCAGCTGCACCAGTATCAAATCCACAGACCAAAGAGGAAATTCAGGCGTTAATCGATAGCTTGGATATGAAATTGGCAATGGGGGAAATCTCAGAGGAGATTTATAATAAGCTGGTTGCTAAATGGCAGGCAAAACTTGACAGCATGTAGTGGAAATTAACGGGATACTTGCCGACGCAAGTGTTTTTCGCTGTATAATGTTAATGAACAGGCGCAGATAAACCGCGCCTGTTTTTTTGTTTATTGGGCTTCTTG
>RFHA01000017.1 GCA_003696565.1 Chloroflexota bacterium | reverse complement strand
GGCACCCCAGATGCCATCGCTTCCGTAATCGGCAAGCCCCATCCTTCAAAACGGCTAGGGAACACAAGCATATCACACAATTGATACAATGCCTGCACTTCAACAACCGATACATAACCCAATAAGACCACCTGATTGTTTAAGCGGTGTTTTTGAATATATTTTTGAATAACACGCCCATAGGTATTCATCGTGCCGCTTAAAACTAGCGGTATGTTTAAACCATACTCATCACGTAATAAAACGAGCGCGTCCAATAATTTAAGGTGGTTTTTATGTTGCCAAGTTTGCGCTGGATAGTAAATAAAACGCTGGGGTAATTTGGCACGCATTTGGGCTAATTCTGTTGGGGTAGGTTTTGGATAATCTGACAACACGGATGCCATTGGAATAACCTGAACTTTTTCCGGTGATAAGTGGTAGTGTTGAATCACATCCTGTTTGATCCAAGTTGAGGCAACAGCAACCATTTGAGCTTGCTCACAAAAAACCTGATAGGTCGCTTCACGTTGTTGATGTTCATAGGATGAAAAAAACTGCGGCAAATGTAGATGCTGCAAATCCCACGGATGATAAATCGTTGGAACATCTGTCAAAAAGGCGCGTTGGGTTGTAAAGTGCATTAAATCAACCCCTAACTGCTCAATAAAACCATCTGAACGGGTCACAAATTGGTGCTTACGCTTGGATTGAATCCAGTGCCACATCCGCCGCAAATAAGGCAATTCTTTTAAAGTGCGTTTCCATGTTGGTGATTTTGGCGCATCGCCAACAGGATATAGCCGACAATGACCCGCAACATACGGTTCTAACCAAGCAGCTTGATCACGGTATACAAAAAAGATATACTCATCATCAGTTGAGGTCAGTTTAGATAAACCCTGTGCCAGCCCAATAATAAATTGCTGCACACCACCAGAACGTCCATCAACTAATTTTGCATCAATACCAATTTTTGCCATATATATTCCCTGGAAGATTTGTTATGCGTGTTTCCATCATCGCGCCGGTTTATAACAGCGCAGCATTTATTGAAGAAAGTATTCAATCTGTTCTTAATCAGACCTATTCTAACATTGAATACATCATCATGGATGGTGGTTCAACGGATGGGACGGTGGAAATTGCCCAGCGTTATGGTGATCGACTGACAATCATCAGTGAGCCAGACAATGGTCAAAGCGATGCCATCAACAAAGGCTGGAAACGAGCAACCGGAGATATATTGGCTTGGCTCAATGCCGATGATCTGTATTATCCTGATACGGTTGAAAAAGCTGTTGCGCATTTCCAAGCAAATCCACAAACCATGTGGCTTTATGGTCTTGCCAGTTTTTTAGATGAAAACGGCGAACCAGGGCATTATCGCTATCCAACATTCCCTTGGGATTATGATAAACTGCTGACATTTGGGAATTATATCGTACAGCCGACTGTTTTTTTACGTCGCGAGGTGATTGAGCAGTTTGGTTATTTGGATGAGTCGTTGCATTTTGGGATGGACTATGAGTATTGGTTACGGATTGGCAAGACTTACCCAGCGGATTATGTCCCTGCCGTACGTGCAAAAGTCAAAATCTTTCAGGAGACAAAATCTCGCAGTGGCGGTTATAAACGCATGCAAGAGCTTGAAACCATGCTTAAACGCTATGGTGTAACCGAACTCCCCCAAGTGCTGCGCCATCAATGGGTGGAAGCAATGCTTGATGAGCGTGACTTCCGCCGTATATGGCGGTATCCTCGCTATGTGCTACGGGGCAGTGCAAAGTGGCTCTTACGTAAAACCATGCCCAAACAGGTTGAAAAACAGCTAAGAAAGTGGTTCGTGAAATGAAAACACATCAACGTCAGTTAATTTTGGATTATGGTAAATTCCTCAAAGTAGAGCAACACACCGTTGAGCTAGATAACGGGCATGTTATTCCTGATTGGACATGGGTCATTACGCCGGATTTTGTGAATGTGGTTTTGATTACACCAGATGACCGGTTTGTGCTATTTCGGCAGTCAAAATATGCCATTGAGGGTGATTCGCTCGCACCCGTCGGTGGATATATTGAACCAGGTGAGGACCCGTTAGAAGCTGCTAAGCGTGAGGCATTTGAAGAAACTGGCTATCAATCCGATGAATGGTATGCGCTCGGGACATTTATTGTGGATGCGAATCGTGGTTGTGGACGGGCACATTTTTTCTTAGCGAAAAATGCTTATGTTGCTGGTGAGCCGCATGCTGACGATTTAGAGCCGCAAGAAATCGTGCTATTAACACGGCAACAAGTTCAGCAATCACTTCAAGAGTTTAAGGTTTTGCCCTGGGTTGCGGTTATGACGCTGGTGCTGCTGCACGATTCAGCGGCAGGCTTACCGTAAACAAGCTACCTTGTCCCACCTGGCTAGAAACAGTGATCTGCCCACCATGTTGCTCAACAATGCCTTTTGCCACCGTCAACCCTAAGCCGGTGCCTTTTGATTCACGATGTTCAATCGTGTTAATCCGATAAAACTGTTCAAAAATATGTGGTAAATCTTTTTCTGGAATACCTAAACCAGTATCAGCAACATCAATTTTCACAAGTGAATCTGTCATATGTGCTGCCAGCGTGACCACACCACCAGACGGCGTATATTTGATCGCATTAGATAACAAGTTGTGAATGACCTGCTGTATCCGGCTTTTATCCACCTCGATGATGACATCTTGTTTTAAGGGTGAAAAATTCAACTGTATCCCCTTGTCCTGCGCCATGAGTTGAAAACTGCGAAAGGCTTGGTCTAACAAATCATTAACAGAAAGGGATTGAAACATCAACGGGAGACCGCGTTCAATCCGAGCTACATCTAAGAGATTTTCCACAATTGACATCATGTAATCAGCAGATTCTGTGATGGTTTCCAGCCAAGTGACTAGATGCGTCGCTTCTGGGGCAATCATCTGTACTTCTTCAATGAGCAAATGTGCATATCCGGTAATAATTCCTATCGGATTTTGTAGATCATGAGAGACGATACGAATCAATTCATCCTTATGCGCACTTAGAGCCTGTATCTCTTTACGCTGCTGTGCCATCATCAACTGGCTTTCTACCCGTGCCAGCACCTCTTGCAATTGGAACGGTTTGGTGATGTAATCCACCCCGCCGACTTCAAACGCCCGAACTTTATCATTAACTCCTGTTTGTGAGCTGATGAAGATAATGGGAATATGGCGTGTTGCCTCATCAGACTTTAATACCTGCGCGACCTGAAAACCGTTCATGCGTGGCATCCCCACATCTAGTAAGATCAAATCGGGAAGTTCCCGTTCTATAGCATCCAACCCATCCATCCCATCAACAGCGATTTGGGTATCATATCCCTTGGCGTTCAGCATCTCTGCTAGGACTTCACGGTTATCTTCTGTGTCATCCACAATGAGGATTAACGGCACGTTACAGCCTCCTACTTATTCCCATTTTTACTTAGTATAATGCAACTGATTATATGCTGCTGAAATGCAAAAAAATCTTTATGAGCTAAGCACACGCAAATAAGCAGCTACCACTCGCTCGATATTAAAATGTTGCTCAGCATAATGTCGTGCATGATGCGCATATTGTGCCCGACGTGTGTCATCTGCTAGCAAGTTATCAATCGCCTTAACCATTGCGGGAGCATCACCACACGCCACACAGATACCGCCTGCACTTTCTCGAATAATCTCGGCAGTCACCCCTTCAATTGCTGCGACGATTGGGACACCCATTGCAAAAATTTCAAACAATTTAGCGGGGACAGTCCCCTGATAAAGCGGGTTATCTCTCATCGCAAAAAATGCGATGTCACTTGCTGCCCAAGCAAAAGGAATATCATCTGTGGGAATCCAACCGGTATAATGGGCGTTGGTTGCGGTTTGATACCAAGCGTCAAACACAGCTTGTTGACTACCTACCCCACCAAATACAAACACGACATCATCACGTTGCCGGAACGCATCCACCACTTTAAACATGGTTTGCATATCGTACTGTGTTGCGAAAGTGCCAATGAACGAAACGATTCGCTTGTGTGGATCAATCCCATGGGCTGCTTTAAAGCGGTTTGCATCTAATTCTGGATGAAATGTCTGCAAATCAATCCCGTTATAGATGAGTTCAATTTTTTCGCTTTGCCCAATATAGCGAGCAATAGCTTCCCCCCATTTTGGACTGAGGACGACAATCTTTTTTGCGTGCCGGTAAGTAAAATCCACAATGCGGCGGGCAACACGATAGATCAAGCTAGTTTCTGTAAGTGCCCCAACAGAGAGCAGATGATCGGGCCACAAGTCAGACACGTTTAACACATATGCCCGGCGTTTTAGCGCGGCGATCCATACCCCAGCTAGGCTGGTAAAAGTCGGTTGCGCTTCAATCAAAATGACATCCGGGCGTTTGAGTGCGATCCCACGAATCCCTGCCATCAACATGAACGATAACTGACTGATCAGCTTACGTGAGATTTTAGGGCTATCTGTTGCCCATAACCAAACCTGAATGACCTGAATGCCATCTCGATTTTCCTTAACGACTAACCGTCCACGATAATCAGGGTGAATTTGCCCGGCAGGATAATGCGGTAACGTGGTTAACACAGTGATCTCATGCCCGTGCTGATGTAACAACCGTGCCAGGCGGGTTAAACGATGGGCAGCCGCCCCACCATCCGGCTCAAAATAATGTGTGATCAATAAAATTCGCATAAATTGCCCCCAAAATCTAACTTGATCTTAGCAAACTCTCTCTACATGACAAGCACACAAGGCGTTAAAATAAAGGTATCCCACATATTGAGATGTAAAGGAATACAGAATTGGCACAAACACGGGATGATATTCGGAATATCGCCATCATCGCGCATGTCGATCATGGAAAGACCACACTCGTTGACGGTATGTTAAAACAAGCACACGTCTTCCGAGAAAATCAAACAACAGAAGATCGCATTTTAGATTCCAACGCTTTAGAGCGCGAGCGCGGTATCACCATTTTGGCAAAAAATACCGCCATTGAGTGGAACAACATCAAAATTAATATCGTGGATACCCCCGGTCACGCAGATTTTGGCGGGGAAGTAGAGCGTGTGTTAAATATGGTGGATGGCGCGTTGCTGCTGATTGACGCAGTCGAGGGTCCTATGCCACAAACACGCTTTGTATTGCGTAAAGCATTGGAACTAGGCTTGCGGATTGTGGTGGTGATTAACAAAATTGACCGCCCACACGCACGGGTAGAAGAAGCCTTAAACGAAACGTTTGATCTGTTTATTGAACTGGGCGCAACAGACGAACAAGCCAATTTCCCAGTGGTATATGCCATTGGCTTAACTGGCGTGGCAGGCTACCAAGCAGATCAACTGGCAGATGACCTGACCCCATTGTTTGAAACAATCGTTAAAGAAATCCCCGCACCACTTGTTGAAACCGATGCGCCAGCACAATTACTTGTCACAACACTAGATTATGACAATTACAAAGGACAGATTGGTGTTGGGCGGGTACATGCCGGCACGTTTAAGCGGGGGATGCCCGTTGTAAGGATCACACCCGATGGAGAGCGTATCAACGGGCGTGTGGAATATTTATTTACTTATTTGAACCTGAGCCGGCAAGAGGTAGATGAAGCCCGTGCTGGTGATATTATCGCGTTTGGTGGGATAGAAAACCTCAATATCAGTGATACGATTGCTGATCCATCGGTTGAACACCCCCTGCCTAGCATTCGCGTTGAAGCCCCAACTGTGCGGATGACCTTCGGCGTAAACACTTCTCCGATGGCGGGTAAAGAAGGTAAATCTGGTTGGGGGACATCTCGCCGCTTAAGAGAACGCCTGTATAACGAAACGCGCAGTAATGTCGCCCTACGGGTGGAAGACGGCTCATCACCTGAGAAATTCATCGTCAGTGGACGTGGTGAGTTACATCTAGGGATTTTGATTGAAACAATGCGACGTGAAGGATACGAGTTTGAAGTCAGCAAGCCGGAGGTGATCTTCCAAGAAGACCCAGAAACAGGCGAGCTATTAGAACCCATTGAAGAGGTTCATATTGAGGTTGCCGATGACAGTGCTGGTCCTGTCTTTGAAATGATGGGGGCGCGGCGCGGTGAATTGCTCAATATGACAAGTGAAAACGGCACAACATACCTGACTTATCTGGTGCCGACACGCTTCTTGATTGGCTTTCAATCACAATTTATGCGGGCAACAAGCGGCATGGGGCAACTTCATACCTTGCATCATGGTTATGATGTGGTTAAGGGAATGCCACCACAACGTCAATTTGGTAGCTTAGTCGCCGATCAACCTGGGGTAGCAACCGCCTATGCGCTGGTCAACTTACAAGCACGTGGGACGTTTTTCATCAGCCCAGGGGTGGAGGTTTATGAAGGTATGGTTGTTGGGGAACATATTCGGTCGGAAGATTTATCAGTCAATGTGACCCGCGCCAAACATTTGACCAATTTCCGCGCTAAGCCATCAGAAACAACTGACGGCTTAACCCCGCCCCGTAACTTAAGCCTGGATGATTTTATTGAGTTCATGGCAGAAGATGAACTGTTGGAAGTCACACCGAGTAGTTTACGGTTACGCAAGCGGATTCTCAACACGGAACAACGGCTCAAAGCCGCTAAAGCCGCTAAAAAAGCCGCTGGAGTATCGTCATAGAAACCGTCATCCTTCCCCTACCATGACTCAATAAATCTGATAGATAATAGGGGAAGGATTCATCATGACATCTTTAGCCGTTTAATTTCTTTAATGAGTTGATTAAATGAGGCTTCCGGCACGGCAGGGTTGTATTGAACACGATACAGCCGCCGTGCGCCAATTGGCATTCGTTCAACGGGTTGATGAATCAACAACAAAATAGGCTTTTCACGATTATGAAAATGTCGCCAGTTACGTTTGACCTGTTCAGAGCGCATTGCCCCAGGTGAGACCACCACCACTAGCAGCCAACATTCTCGCCTAGCTTGTTCTGTTGCCACCAGCCAATCGCTACTCCCTTCAATCAGGTATTGATCTACCCATGCACCGATTTTCGCATCATATAACGTATCAACCAATGGCGCGACAATTCGCTCCCAATCATTTCGATCATAAGTAATCAAGACTTGATTATGCAAATCAGTCCCTTCTAAGCCAGTACCGATGTGGCTGGGGTCTGGTGAACTAATCAGCGTGGGAATTTCCATCTGTTGAGTCCGCTTACGACGGCGAACAGAGGTGTTATCTGGATCAGTTAGCTCTTTGGTATCCAGTAGCAAATTGGTACGGATGAGGTTGGAGAACATCTCCGGTGTCTCGGTGATCTGAAAGGTGATCGTTTTACCGATTTGAATCACGTCGTTGGGTGTAATTAAACGTGGTTCAGTTAATATCTCCTCATTGACCGAAACGCCATTTGTAGACCCTAAATCCTCAATAATATAGCCCAATTGATTGAGCGTCAGCTTAAAATGCTCACGGCTAATCTCTGGTTCTAGTACGACAATATCACAAGCAGTGGAGCGTCCCACTTTGGTGACAATGTTATCTAAAGGATAGACCGCCGGTTCATCTTGAGATTGTGTATTAACGACAAGATAGGCTGGGTTACGATTTTGTGTCAATAGATCGGCTGTTTTTTCCTCTTCATCATCCGGTTCACCTGGGTGATATTCAAAAGTGATCGTGTCTCCTAGCTCAATAATACATTGAGATGTCAAAAGCCAAGAGTCAACCACTTCTTGCCCATTAACAAAGGTTCCGTTACTTGACTTTAAGTCTTGTAGCAAAAACCCTTCTGGGGTCTGTTGTAGTTGGGCATGTTCACGACTCACTTCATTATCATGAATAATAATATTATTACGACTACCACGCCCAATACGGATAGTGTCCCCTGTTAAACGGAATATCTTGCCAGGTTCTGGTCCACGGTGCATTACTAAATAAGCCATAGCAGTATCAATCACGCAATCATTATGAAATAAATCCGTTTTCAATTTTAGCAAAGTGGGGGGATGATGTAAAATTCCTCGTGTGGTGTTTTGTTATAAAACCAGCTCATGTTAATAAGCCAAAACAAAAAGACCAACACCGCTTGGATGTTGGTCTTATTTTGCGTGCCTGGAGAGATTCGAACTCCCGACCCCTTGTTCCGTAGACAAGTGCTCTAATCCGCTGAGCTACAGGCACATGATGATGCATATACTATCATGACAAGCTAATCAGGTCAAGAGCTAATTTCAGCGTTGAGCAACCGTTGCTTAACCGTCAATTTGTACCATATAACCTGCGTTATAATTCGGGAAGTTCTTATCATACTTGGAGGCAATATTTTTATGAGATACTGGTTTTTGCTGGGACTTTTTTGGCTGATGTTGAGCACAACAGCAGCACAAAATACCGATGATGCTGTGGTCTTACATTTAGGACGTACTAACTACCCCACAACGCTAGACCCACTCTTTGCCCAAACCTCTGTTGAGGCAGAATATTTAACCAATTTGTTCATCGGCTTAACCAAAATTGACCCAATGACAGGTGAAGTTATTCCGGCTTTAGCACAGAGCTGGCAAGTGAGCGATGACGGCTTAACCTGGACGTTTACCCTGCGCCAAGATGTGCCATGGGTACGTTATGACCCCACAACAAACAGCGTGAACGAAATCCGTAAGGTGACCGCTAGCGATGCCTTAGCGGCTATTCAACGCATGTGTGGCAGCCGCAATAATGGTTATTACGCCACAGATGTTTTTGCGAGGCGAATCGCAGGATGTGCCGCTGGGCAAGCCGCCAATGGTGGCACACTCGTCCAAGCTAGCGCGCCGGATGATGCGACCCTAGTTATCACCTTAACAGCCCCCTATGCCGATTTCCTAAACCTCACATCGCTGTGGACAATGTACCCGATTCCACAAGAGGTTATTAATCAATTCGCCTCAGATTGGACACAACCGGGAAACATCGTGACCAGCGGCGCATATACCCTAGCAGAAGCCATACCAGAAGAAGGACGCATCACCCTTGTCAGCAATCCGCTGTATCCTCAGGCAATTCACGGCGGCGGGAATATTACACGGATTGAGTTTACCCCTATTCAAGATGATGCGATGGGGTTCCGGCAATATAATGATGGTCTGCTGGATCGCACTGGCATCCCAACAGCACAGTTAGAAGCGGTGTTTGCTGATGACACCTATGCCGATCAACGCTTGATTTTACCAGAATTGGCAGTGTTTTATTTTGGCATCATGACGGATAAGCCGCCATTAGATGATGTGCATGTACGGCGAGCGTTTTCCGCGGCATTTAACCGAGTAGCGTTTATTGAAAACGTTCGGCAAGGGCGTGGGATTGCGATCTCACACTTTACCCCGCCAGGTATTGCCCATGCGCCACCGCTGGACAACCCAAACAGTGTCGGCTATAACCCGGATTACGCCCGTGAACAACTCGCACAGTCCGCTTATCCCAATTGCGAAGGGCTACCCCCCATTGAGATTGTCACTTATCAAAACGCAGGTGGTTGGGGGAACTATTTGGTGGATAATTTGGCATTAGAGTTAGGATGTGACCCAAATAATTTTACAATCCGCGCCCTGAATTTTAATGAGCTACGTGCAGCGATTTCGCCGGATTTACCTGTAGACCAGCGTCCGCATTTATTCACACTTTCCTGGCAGGCAGATTATCCTGACGCAGGGAGCTTTGCACAGGTGCTTGCTTGTGGCGAACAAAATCGCTTTATGCGTGCATGTAACACAACTGATGATTTGATCAACGCCGCGCTTTTAACAGCAGACTCCGCTGAACGCACAAACCTGTATGCTCAAATTGAAACAGCCTTCTTTGGTATAGATGGGGAATTTCCGTTAATTCCGCTGTTTCAGTCATCGCTTTATGTATTGATCAAGCCTTGGTTTACCGGTCCATTTGAAACAGACGGACAGTTAGGCAGTGTGCATTATGATTATTATACAATCGACACTGACATGCGTGCCGCAATGCTAGTTTGCAACATTAGTAGCGACATCAGTGTAAACCTGCGCAGCGGACCCGGCACTAATTTTGATCGCGCTGGAACGCTTGAGCCTGGTAATACTGTATCTGCTGTTGGGCGTACAAATGGTACAGATGGCTTTACGTGGTGGTTATTACAAACTGGGGTATGGATTCGCGAAGATGTGGCAATTGAAGATGGACAGTG
>RFHA01000142.1 GCA_003696565.1 Chloroflexota bacterium | reverse complement strand
ATGCGCCAGAAAAGGTAGAAAAAGGGTCAAGATCGCATGGAAGCGTAGACACTGTTCTTGAGAGCAGCAAAAAGGTCATATTTTCTGAGCCAATCATAGTGTGTTGGTGTGAGAATGGGCTGGAAATGATGTTGTCCCCAGAATGAAGCGCGAAAAGCGCGCAAAAGAGAGACAAAAGACCAGCCTCCAAACCCACGCCACCAGCGAGTAGGCACATTGGGGGCGCGAGCTAAGCGGAAGGTTTTGTAGCCAGCATGAGCCGCACCGGCAATTGTCTGGATAACGCACCAATGGAGAGTTTCTGGGCGACGCTGAAGCGTGAGTGTGCCGACAAGATATTCGCATCACGCGCCGGTGCCCGCGCAGCAATTTTCTGGTATGTGATGAGTTTTTACAATCGTGTCAGAAGGCATTCGGTACTCAAGCAACAGTCGCCTAAATCCCGTGCCGCTTGAGACACCTCAACACTCCACAAAATCGAGGTATTGCCACAGGAGCTTCAGGTAATGATTGGCATGTTTTTTGGCAAGGTTAAAGTGCAAATTCATATCTTTTTCAGCCTGTTTCGATGACAAGTTTTCGCTTTTCCCATATTACCGCTATTACCGCATAAAGACTTTCTTTTGTGTTTCACAGACTTCCTGTACCGCGTAAAAGTGAATTTACGCGAATTAGGGAGTGCCCTTCTAGTCAAAATTTTATTTCTAATTATACTTGAATAAAGATTAATCCGGTTATGGGGGAATCGTCATGATTGAACGAAAATATATTCTTGTTGCGGTTGAAACGGCGCACATCCAATCCTATATTTTTGCTAGTAACCGCCTCCGCGAGAATGTAGGGGCATCTTACCTTGTGGCAGCCGCAACAGGCAAGTGGGCATTACAAAGTGTAAAAGCTCTGAAAGTCCGTACAAATCTCACCGTTAATAGATCCTTTAATGATCAACACATTGAATCTGGCGATATAGATGTTGAAGTTCTATATAGTGGTGGTGGTAATTTTGTAGCATTGTTTGCGGATGATAAATTCACAGATGAAGGAGAACTAACTTTATTACCCGATTCAATTGCGCGCCGATTTATTCGTAAGTTATCCCGTAAGGTACAGCTTAAGGCACCGGGGTTAAAGCTGACATTCAATGCAAAGCCTTTCCAATGGAGTGAGTCTCTAAGTGAAGCAGTCAGCGATGTTTTAGAGGCGATGAAACGTCAGCGCAGTATGCAACCAGCCTTACGTGGGGATGCTGGTCTAGGTGTGCAAATTATGTGTGCTTCTACTAGTATGCCAGCTGTAATGGATAAAGAAACACGCTCAAGGGAGGCTGGTAACAACCCATGGTTGCCTTATTCTGCCGAAACCCTTGCCAAGCGCGAAGCCTTTAGCAAAGCACACGATTTGCTGGACAAAACCTTGCTGGGCGAAACCATTGATGCTCAATCCCAATACACCTTTGCTTTAAAGTTAGATGATCTAGGACGCAGTGAGGGGGATACAAGTTATATTGCTGTGGTTCATGCTGATGGCAATGGATTAGGTTTGCTCATCCAAGGATTAAAAGAAAGGTTTCCAGCAGACAAAAATCGTGAATATATCAACTACATGCGGGAGTTCTCGGAAGGTGTGAAAGAAGTCGCTCAAAAAGCCCAACAGGAAATGATTCAGCAATTAGTCAGTTCTATCGACGAGATCAAGCATCATATAGAGGGTATCGGACCCAAAACTCAGGCGATTGAACTGAAACAACATACCGATGGAAAATTTATCTTACCCATACGTCCGCTTGTTTCTGGCGGGGATGATGTAACTTTTGTCTGCGATGGACGCATCGGGCTTGATTTAGCTGTAACATTTTTAAGCGCATTTGAAAAGCACTCACAGAAAATCTTACCCACACCCCTCACAGCCTGTGCCGGCATTGCTATT
>RFHA01000141.1 GCA_003696565.1 Chloroflexota bacterium | reverse complement strand
TGCAAAATTAGACAGTGTTGGCACTTCTGTCACAGCTTCACGAGTTAATGCAGCACTTGTTGCCCGAATCGCAAATTCCGAAAGCGTTGGGGTTGCAGTGGGTTCAGCGTCTTGTGTGGCTCGTGCGTCAGCAGTAGCTTGTGCATCAGCAGTAGCTTGTGCATCAGCAGTAGCTTGTGCATCAGCAGTAGCTTGAGCGTCTTGAGTAGCTTGCGCACTGGCAGCGGCTTGAGCGTCTTGAGTAGCTTGTGCATCAGCAGTGGCTTGCGCATCAGCAGTGGCTTGCGCATCAGCAGTGGCTTGCGCATCAGCAGTAGCTTGCGCATCAGCAGTAGCTTGAGCGTCTTGAGTAGCTTGCGCGTCAGCAGTAGCTTGCGCATCAGCAGCGGCTTGTGCGTCTTGTGTGGCTTGCGCATCAGCGGTAGCTTGAGCGTCTTGAGTAGCTTGTGCGTCAGCAGTGGCTTGTGCATCAACGGTGGCTTGAGCGTCTTGAGTAGCTTGCGCATCAGCGGTGGCTTGTATTTGTAGCGCAGCTTGTGCTTGTGCGGTTTCCGTCAAATTGAAATTAGGTGTCGGTGTTGCAGTAGGAACTTGGGTCGGTGTAGCGGTTGGCGTGGCAGTTGGGATGATTGTTACAACAAAAGGAATGTCACTACTGCTACTGCCGGCTTCTGTATTCACGCGCACTGTTAAGGTATGCTCGCCTGTACCAGTGGCAAGCAATGGTATCTCTGCGATAAACGGAGATTCGGTCAATGTAGTGATGATGGTGTCATCCACAAGGATGTCTATACTGGTTAGGGGAGTCTGAACGTAATCGACAAAAATTTCTATGGTGGTTGTGTCACTTGGTAGGAAACTGCCTTCAAAGACTTGTCCTTCAGCCAGACCAGTAACACGAATTTCCGCAGGCAACGCCGCGATTTCAAGTTGGCTACTGCTGGTGGTGGTATCGCCGTCAGCATCGATCACAGTGAGATCAACAGCATAAATCCCTGGGGCGTATTGACGTGGGTCAACACGCACACTATAAACATTATTTTCATCTAATTGCCATTCCCCAAATACAGGATCGCTCACAGATTGGATGGGATCATCCGCAGCGATGTCTGCTGTGATGGATGTTTCAACGGCAATTGGTGTATCGGGTATATTCAGGCTCCGTATCAATGGTACTGGAATGGGTGCGCGGAGTGTTCCTGTAACTTCATTAGTTAAGCCATCTGGTGTATTGGCTTGTAGGGTAAATGGATATTCCTGACCGTCCAATGGTACATCAACGTTGAGGGTGATAATGTATTGGGTGCGCAAGAGCTGAGCGATTTCTGTGTAGATGGTGGTTAGCTCATCTGGTCGGGGGGATTCATAATTACGGGCATTGGTTTGCGTGGCGAGTTCTTCTAAATAAGTGCGATCAATGCCGTATCCTAATCCAATAGTATAGATTGGCACACCTTGGATACGAGCAGCATTGACGGCGGCATCTCTTGCAGCCTGGCTGATGCCACCATATTCTGCGCCATCGCTTAAAAAGACGACAGTGCGGCGTGGTGTTGGGGAATCAGCTGCTTTTTCTACGGCGGCGAGTCCAGCATCGTAGAGTGCAGTTTGCCCACCAAAGGGCAAGGTGGCAATAGCATTTAATAACACAGCTTTGTCGCTTGTATAATCTTGGATCAGTTCAACACGGCTATTAAAAGTCATGATGGCAACTTGATCGCTTTCCCCCAATGTTTCTACGAACAATGTGGCAGCTTGTTGGGCAGCAACTAATGGATCACCCGCCATGCTGCTACTGGTATCTATCATCAACACGATAGACAGGGCAAGATCATCATCTTGTACATTTTCAACGCGAATTACCTGTGCCACATCGGATAGCTCGCCGGAGAAACGTATATCTTCGATACTTAGTCCCTCAACGGGTAGCCTGAGGCTATCAAAGATGTTAACAGTGATGAAAGCAGTGGGTAATTCTGTGGCATTCACACCGGCAATTTCGATGATAGGGGTAGGTTGCTCATCGTCATCAGTTTGTAAAGCAAAGACCGGAATAATTAACACAAGTAGGGGTACAACCAATAAAAACACTTTTTTTAGCACGGGTTCCCTCACTTTTTATTTAAGGCTATATCGCCACTATATTAACGTGAATTGTTTATAAAGTCATCAAATTGCCCCTTGCAAAATTTTTGATATTTGATATATACTGTTGGCACAACGCGGGCATAGTTCAGCGGTAGAACGTCTCCTTGCCAAGGAGAAGGCCACGAGTTCGAATCTCGTTGCCCGCTCATCAAAAAAGCCGATCACACTGATCGGCTTTTACTTTTTACGGATGTCTTGATCCTTGGGGTGTTTTGCCTGTCCGGTGTAACCCATTTCATGCAGGCGTTGAGCTTCTAGCTTTTCTAGCTGGTCAGCAACTTTACCATAGTCACTGGCTGGAATTTTATGGTCAATGCCTTGTGCATCACGATAGACATAACCGGTTCCATCACACCAATCACAATCAATTGCTTGTGCGGTTGTTTCATCCTCAAACCAGCCATAACCATCACAAGAAACACAGCGTACAAGTTCCATGTATTTACCTCACTGCCAATAACCAACGAATGGCTTCATCCTCTTGACCTTCACGGAATAGCTTAAAGCGATCTTTGCTACGGCTAAATAGATTGAGGAAGTTGCCTAGCATGGTAAAAACGCTGCCCCGTGCGGTGATAATCGCCAAACTGCCCTCTGGACGTTCTGGAAATTCCTGGAAGAATGGAGTAATTTGCCGAGCAATTTGTCGTAATGGAGGACCTGCCTTGAGGGCAGAGGTATCTAGATAGAGGTGCACGTGTTTATCAAGTGGCGTGTTCGTGTAAATTGTTTCTAACTGAGTGACAAATTCACGCACTGCCTCGCGGGAGGCATCCAAGAAAGTGAACTGATGGATGCCATCCTCACGTTGTTGATAAAGACATTTTTGCTCAGCAACCATCTATTTATTACCCTTCCAGATAGGTTCTAAGCATCCATGCCATTTCTTGGTGTGTTTGGAGCAAACCTGTTAGAAAATCTTCTGCGCCGTCGTCATTAACATCGTCAACTTGGTCAATATCTTGGCGCAAGTTTCTTACCATTGTTTCATGATCTGTTACCAGGTTTGCCACCATATCACGGGCAGGTAAAGTATTGTGAGGCGATTCTTCCAGGCGAGCTTGTTCAATCATATTTTGCATGGTGCCCAATGCAAACGCGCCATAACTGCGGATGCGTTCCGCGATGAGGTCAATCGTGGTTGCCAATTGGGTATATTGTTCTTCAAACAGTTGATGCAACGCACGGAAATGCGGACCCGTGACATTCCAATGATAGTTGCGGAGTTTCATGTATAACACGTGTTCATCAGCCAGTAAACGCTGCAAAATTGTTACAACAGTGTTGGTTGCGTCCTCATTCAAACCAAGATCAGGTTTAATACCTTGTGTTTGTTGGACTGTCATCAATTAACCTCCTTATGTAAATTTGGTCACATAAAGAAGCATATCATGATATGTCTATGTAATTTGCAAGAAGCAGATGAGAGGAATGTAAGTGTTTCCGTGTTAAAATTAGCCTTATGAGGTATTTATGACAAGTTGTTAGATTGTCTGGCGTATATACATGCCAAGTTGAAAAACAAATAATGAAACACTCACAAATCATTATTAAACAATAGGGATAAGAATGGATTACCTAGCGACACAAATTCAAGAACTAAAGGAACAAGGACTTTATAATACAATCCGTACAATTGATAGCCCGATGGGCGCGCGGATTGTGATTGATGGCAAAGAACTGATCAATTTTTGTGCGAATAACTATTTGGGACTTGCTGACCATCCTCGCCTGAAAGCTGCTGCCAAACGTGCCATTGATGAATATGGTATTGGACCGGGGGCTGTTCGTACCATTGCCGGGACAATGCGCTTGCATGATCAACTAGAGGCGCGGCTAGCGGCTTTTAAAGGAGCAGAAGCTGTTATCACTTTGCAAAGTGGTTTTACAGCTAATCTAGCGACGATTCCGGCATTGGTTGGGCGGGGAGATGCAATTTTTAGTGATCAGCTTAACCATGCGAGTATCATTGATGGCTGTCGCCTAAGCCGTGCGGAGATCATCGCTTATGAACACAATAACCCACAAGATTTACGGCAAAAACTGGCAGACGCGCAGGGAAAATATACGCGCTATTTGGTTGTGACGGATGGGGTATTTAGTATGGATGGTGATATTGCCCCGCTGCCGGAGTTAGTTCAAGTGGCAAAGGCATTTGGTGCGATGTTGATGGTCGATGATGCACATGGTGAAGGGGTTTTAGGGCGTGGCGGACGCGGTATAGTGGATCATTTTGGCTTGCATGGGCAGGTTGATATTGAAGTTGGCACCATGAGCAAAGCTTTTGGTGTAATTGGTGGAATTGTGGCAGGCAGTCAGGTCTTGATTGATTGGCTTAAGCAACGTGGTCGCCCTTTCTTATTTTCTAGTGCGATGACTGTACCGGATGTTGCGGCTTGTTTAGAAGCTGTTGATATATTGGAAGAGTCACAGGATTTGGTGAAACGATTGTGGGATAATGCAAACTTCATGAAACATGAACTAAAAACCATGGGGTTTGATATTGGCAACAGTAGTACACCCATTATCCCCTTGATGTTAGGTGATGCGCATCTTGCCCGCCAGTTTAGCCAGCAGCTTATGGAAAATGGGGTTTTTGCGATGGCTATTGGCTATCCAACTGTACCTAAAGGGTTGGCGCGTATCCGGGTGATGAATACTGCTGCACATCAGCATGATGATCTAGAACAGGCATTGGATGCATTCCTGGCTGTTGGTAAAGCGTTAGGGGTAATTCAATAATTGATGGCAACATTTTGTAAAATTTCTTGATTGGGGTAAATTAAATATGATGTAAAATTAGCCCCAAGGAAACAACTGGAGGAGAAAAAGCTATGTTTCTTAAGCGGATGCTTGCTTGTTTATTGGTTTTAACGCTAGCTTTATCAGGTGTGGTTGCACAAGATGATGCAACAGACGAAGACCCCGGTACAATTGTAGATGTTTTGAGTGGTCTTACTGTAGAAGATCACAGTATGGATGAGGATATGATGGCATCATCTGAGCTGCCAGATTTAGGCGGTCGGACGGTGACGGTGGCGATTGAAAACGCTTATCCACCATTCAACTACTTAGATGAAGAAGGGAACCCAATTGGTTGGGATTATGACGCGCTGGCAGAGATTTGCGCACGGTTGAATTGTGTACCGGAATTTGTAGAGACATCCTGGGACGGGATGATCTTGGCGGTGAGCCGTGGTGAGTTTGACATGGCGGCGGATGGTATCACGATTACTGAGGAACGCGCGGAAGTGGTGGATTTCTCTAATGGGTATGTGACGCTGGAGCAGGTGTTGCTGGTGCGCAGCGATGAAGACCGGTTCAGCACGGTGGAGGAATTTGTAGCGGATGAAAGCCTGACGGTGGGTGTGCAACCAGGGACGACGAACTTCTTCACAGCGGAAGAGCTGCTAGGTGAAGGCAGTGAACGGATCGTGACGTTTGACACCTTCCAGATTGCGGTGTTGGCATTGATCGCAGGGGATATTGATGCGGCAATCATGGACAATGTTGCAGGGCAAGGTTATGTTGGTGCTAACCCAGATGCAGTGAAGATGATTGATGATCCGATCACAGCGCAGGAAGAATTGGGCTTTATCTTCCCCAAAGGGTCTGATTTAGTTGAGCCGTTTAACCAAGCACTCGCCAGTATGGAAGCCGATGGCACACTGCTGGAACTCAACTTGAAGTGGTTTGCTGGTGCAAGTGAAGAAGAATAAATAACACAACGCTGTTATTTAATGATAATATCTATTTAAGGGGGATGTGTCATCACACATCCCTTTTTTGAAATTTTTATTTATTAAAGCTGTTTGTAAAAGGATACCCTTTGATAAAATAACATTAATCAAATATTTAGCGGTTAATCGTGTTCTGCTAACAGCTCAAAAGCTGATAGCCATATTTGTCAGGCATTGATAACGAGGTGTAATCTCATGGCAACAATTGAATACCCCCAAGATGACGTGATACTTGATCCATTAGAAGAGGGTGCATCCAGACCTGCACCTAAGCAAAGCCGCATCCTGCATGTATTGTTTAACTTGCCTTGGTGGGCATTTTTTATGGGAGGTGTGGGGCTTTTTGTTGCTGTGAGCATCGCGGCGGATGAAACTTACTCGAATATTTTTAATCAGCTTAAGGATGGCGTGCGTGTTACGCTGACGGTTACCTTTTCGTCTTATACCGCTGCGTTGATTATTGGCGCGATCATTGGCATCATCCGTGCGACCAAGCCGCAATTACGCTCTGGGTTGCGCAATGGTATTTTGAGCTTCTTGCATATGATTTTATATAATGTGACGACTGTCTATGTTGAGGTGTTGCGTGGTCTACCGATTGTCACTGTTTTGTTGATTGGTGCGTTTATCATTACGCCGGAAATTCGTGAATATTTAGAAGCGACGTTTAACACCGAGATTCAACTGCGTGGGATGTCTATGGAGACGGCAATTATTGCGCTGTCGTTGGCATATGGTGCGTTTCTTTCGGAAGTGTTCCGTGCTGGTATCCAATCTGTTGATAAAGGGCAGATTGAAGCAGCCAAAGCATTGGGTTTAACCAGTTGGCAAACGATGCGACATATTATTATGCCCCAGGCATTCCGTCGTATTTTACCGCCTTTGGGTAATGACTTTATCGCGATGATCAAAGACTCCTCCCTCGTGACATTACTAGGTGTGAATGATGTGACACATATTGCCAAAAAATCCTCAGGATCATCCTTTAAAGTGTTAGAGACGTATTTAACCGTCGCGGTGATATATCTCTCGATGACGTTTTTGGGATCGCTATTAGTTCGTTATATTGAACGCTGGGTCGGTCAGGATAAGAAAACAAGATGAATTATCAACATAAAATTTTACCTTTAAAAGCACAGGCAGAAATTCGAAATACTTGGTTAAAAAAACGACTAGATACAATTATCCCGGAGGTGATGCACCGAGAAAACCTTGATATGTGGTTGGTGATTGCACGGGAATATAACGAAGACCCCGTCATCATGACATTATTGCCAGAGCCTGCTATGTCTGCGCGGCGGCGCACGATTTTGGTTTTTCATCGGGCAGGGGATGGCACTTATCAGCGTTTTACGGTTAGTCGTTATGGCATACCAGGGTTTTATGAATCTGTTTGGGAACCAGAGACCGGCGAAGGGCAATATGACTGTTTGCGGCGGGTGATTACTGAACTAGACCCACAGCGCATTGGCATTAATGTTTCCAGCACATTTGCTTTTGGTGATGGGTTGAGTCATCAAGAGTATTTGAATTTAGCGGATGCGCTGGGTGAGGATATTGTTGGGCGGTTGGTCAGTGCAGAACGCATGTGTGTGGGCTGGCTGGAGCGTCGTTTGCCGGAGGAGATGACTGTATACCCGGCGATTGTTGAGATCGGTCATGCGATCATCGCTGAGGCGTTTTCTACCCGTGTGATTACACCGGGCATCACCACAACCCAAGATGTCGTATGGTGGATGCGCCAGACGATGCAGGACATGGGGTTAAGGGCGTGGTTTCAGCCAACTGTGGAATTGCAAGCACACGGCGAGTCTTTTATGCCATTACAGGATAAGGATAGTATGCGTAAGGTGATCCTCCCTGGGGATTTGCTGCATTGTGATATGGGGTTTTATTACTTGGGGTTGGCAACAGATCAACAGCAACACGCTTATATTCTTAAACCAGGCGAGACAGATGCCCCAGTCGGTTTAAAAGCGGCGTTGGCACAGGCGAATCACCTACAAGATATTGTGATGCAAAATATGGTCGTTGGTAAAACAGGCAATCAGGTTCTAAGCGATTCATTAGAACAGGCGAACCAAGAAGGGATTGAAAAACCGTGCATCTACTGTCATCCGCTGGGGTATCATGGTCATGCTGCGGGACCAACGATTGGCTTGTGGGATCAACAGCAAGGCGTGCCTGGTAGTGGCGATTATCCGTTGTTTGATGATACAGCTTATTCCATTGAGTTGAATATCATCACACCCGTTTCAGAATGGGATGGGCAAGAAGTCCGTATTGCATTAGAGGAAGATGCCTTGTTAGTAGATGGCAAAATGCGCTGGCTACATGGACGGTTAGAGCGGTATCATGTCTTATAAACAACATGAGATAAATAAGACACCCCTCTTAAAGCCAATTCAAATTGGGCATTTAACAATTGATCCACCATTGTTTTTAGCACCGATGGCTGGGCAAACCAATCACGCATTTCGTACGCTGTGCCGTGAGGCTGGTGATTGTGGGATGGTTTGTACGGAGCTGCTCAGTAGCCAGGCATTGCAATATAAAAGCTCCCGAGAGCGCACCCTGCAACTTTTTGATTGGACACCGGATGAAAGTCCGTTTGCTGTGCAATTATTTGGGAGTGACCCGCTAATGATGGCGGAGGCTGCGCAACTTGTTGTGTCATACGGTGCGGATATTGTGGATATCAATATGGGGTGTTGGGTGCCAAAGATCGCCAAACATGGTGCCGGTGCCGCGTTGATGCGTGATGTTTGTACAGCAACCGCGGTTGTTCGGGCGGTTGTGGATGCGGTAGATGTGCCTGTGACGGTTAAAATTCGCAGCGGGTGGACACCAGATAACCCAACTTGTGTGCCGTTTGCGCAGGCTGCGGAAGATGCTGGGGTGCAAGCGATTGCGATCCATGCCCGTTTTGCACATCAAGGGCATAGTGGTGATGCAGATTGGCAGTGGATTAAACGTGTTAAGCAGGCTGTTTCAATCCCTGTCATTGGTAATGGCGATATCCGCACCGCTGATGATGCAAGGCGTATGATGACTCTTACCGGTTGTGATGGTGTGATGATTGGTCGTGCAGCCATGGGCAACCCCTGGATTTTCCGCCAGATTGCCCATGAGCTACGCACTGGGCAACCATTGCCCCCACCTAGTGAGGATGAGATCGCACGGGTGGCGATTGAACATGCACGCCGTACCCTGGCAACCAGTCGTATGCCGCCGGGGAAAACCATTCGAGAGTTACGCGGACAACTCCTCAAATACACCACCGGCGTTTTTGAAGCTGCGCGCCTGCGTGAGGAGATCAAATACGCTCAGACATTGCACGATATTGAAGTTGCTTTTTCCCGCTTGATGCGCCAACCAGCGGTTACCAAAGGATAGATGATATTCATCCTGTTCATGTGGTGATCAACATCAGCGTGCAGGGGTATCCCCACGCCGGAGATATGCAATTAATTTCTTAGGGTTCATAATAATCGTGATCTACCTCTAATAAAACGATAATCACCCCATCAAATTGAGCTATTTTGATGATTTGATCTCGCCGTTTATTCAACCATTCATCCATTGGAGATGGACTAGGGGCAAATGGATTAAAATCTGGCATTTGCCCCTCTAAGTGAAAATCTTCAATAGGATTACGAAAAACCGCCCAAATGCGTTCTACGTTTTTTTCAAATCGTAGATCACTGGGGTTTTCATTGAGATAATACACATTGAGCGGTTGTGTTTCTCCGTCATAGTATCGATGAAATATAAAAGACGTATTCCATCGTTCAAACATGACACCATCATCAGGCTGAATCTGGTTTTCAATAAATGCTGCTGCGCTGTCCCAATCTGTGCGTTGATATTCACCCGCTTCAAACCGGATAAGGATATTGTTGATGCTGGTTAAAAAGATGATAATGACCATGAACTGCGTGACATAATAAGATGTAAAGCGACTCCAGCCGATGATGAATAGCACCAAAACCCCCGGGAAAAACACAATAAAGTAACGATCTTTGTATGCCGGTGTAATGATCCAAGACATGATGAACCCCGTCACCAACAAACCGGCGATTAAAACCACCCAATACCAATTTTCTTGTTGATTGCGGCGTTGTTTAAGTGTGTAGAACACCCCCAAACTAAACCCAATTGTGCTGATGAGCAACGCAGGGAGTAAATACCATTCAAACCTGCCATCATATCCAAATAACATATTCCAGATGGTAACTGGCAAAGC
>RFHA01000140.1 GCA_003696565.1 Chloroflexota bacterium | reverse complement strand
TACCCAGGATGCACACAATCACAACCGGTCTCTTGCGCGGCTTGAATCAAAGCATCAGGATTGAGATACTGGCGTGGTGTGCCGTCTGCTAGTCGATAGACCTGATCTGCCAGCCGGGTGTGGTGTGCGCTGGAATCCACATCAGAACACACTGCCACGGTTTCAATACCTATTTCACGGCAGGCGCGGACAATTCGTACCGCAATTTCACCACGATTTGCAATTAAGCATTTTTTGAGTGTCATCATGATTCGCCTTGCTTCCAACCTTGCCAATTACGTGCTTCCCACGCTTTATATAGAGCAACAGACCCGGCAGTTGCCGCGTTTAGGCTACCAACACGTCCACGCATGGGCAACGTCAAAACCAGGTCACACGTTTCACGCACCAATCGGCGCATCCCATCTCCCTCGCTACCGACCACTAACCCCAAGCCCATATCGAGGTTGACGCTATTTAATGGTTGGGTATTCTCGCCAATATCCAGCCCAACCATCCAGATGTCTTGTTTTTTGAGGTCTTTCATGGTGTTGACCAAATTCGTGACCTGTGCCACGTTCAGATGTTCCACTGCACCGGATGAGGCGTTAACGACGGATGGGGTGATACCCACCCCACGCCGTTCTTGCAAGATGACACCATGTACACCCACTGCATCCGCCACCCGCATCAAACTGCCGACATTTTGCGGGTCTTGCAATAAATCTAGGATGAGGATGAACGGTTTTTCCTGACGTTGGGCAGCGGTTTGTAAAATGTCTTGAACATCGACATAAGCGTAGCCGCGTGTCCGTAAAATGGTGTTTTGATGATTTGCACCGTGTGCCAAGTCATCCAAGATCGTGCGCGGCACACGCCGAACCGGGACATCACGCACATGGGCGATCTGCACGATTTCCCCAATGATCCCCCGGTCATCTGTTTTGTCCGCTAAAAGTAGTTGCTCAATATGACGGCGATTAGCACGTAATGCCTCCATTACCGCCCAATGTCCATATAAGTAGTCTGGCATATGTTAAGTTTTCCAATGATTGTTCCAGTTGATTGATTATGCTTGTTTGCTTAGATTTGTAATGGGATTCTGCCTTTAATACACCGGCACTAACCCCAAGCCACCCCGGATAATGCGTACATAGGGGGCGTAAATCCAGCCAACTTGCCCATTATAACGCACTAAATACCAGTGACTCCGCCCACCTTGAATCGTGCGCCCCAGGATTGAAACTTCATCTCCCCAGGGAACTTGACCAATACGTGGCGAGCGTACACTAGGACGCAACCGCAGGTTCATGAAGGCGTTTGGTACACCGATCACACCTAAATCTGGTGGGTTGCTGAGTGTCTGAAAGACCGTACTTTCTTCTGGTACTGGTCCATCGACAATCAAGTACCGTCCAGATGCCCATCCAACTTGATCACCATTAATCACCTTATACCAAGTATAGCCGCCGCCTTCATCGTTGTTCATAGCGCGGACGGGATACTGAATATTGGGGCGCAACACAGCGATGAATGACGCGCCTAAATATGGACCACTCCGCAGTGATAAGCCCCGAACCGTGACCACTTGCCCAAATGGACCTTGTGGCTGAGTGGGGACAGCCGTTGCCCCTGGTGGTGGTGCTGCACCAACAAACTGCCATTGAAATTGGATGATCGCTGTGACCGTTAATTCCACCAATTCAACGGTTAATGTATAGCTACCGGGGGTAACAATGTTATAGTTAAAAGTAAATGAGCCGGGCAATGCCTGATTATAAACTTCAATACCGTTGATGAATACCTTGACTTGGTCATCTGCTTGCCCAAAAAACTGATAGCTACCCGCGGTAGGGAAGTTCTGCGCAGAGGTAAAGCGCACAGAAAAATTATCTGATGCACTAAACCCTGTTACAGGTGTGACGTTATCCGCCTGCGTTGGTACACCATTCCAGATGAAATTAAGCCCATTCGGATAGGATGCCGCAACCGGTGTGCCGGTGAAATTTGTAGAAGGGAAAAACTGAGCTGTCCAATTTGTGCCAAATGTCGCCTGCGCTTCTACCACGATACGCGGTACAATAAAGGCAAGTAACATCAGGCATAGCACCGCAAATAAAGACTTCTTCATGATAATGTCTCCAAACGTGCAACTTGTTTCTTTAATTGTACGTAAACGACAGTAGATAATGCAAATAAGGAGTTAGACCTAATGAGCGACCAAGAAGTTCAGGAAAAGACGAAACGCACCATCACTGAGGAATTGGAAGTTGCTGGGTCACAATTGGTGAGCCGCATTAAAGCCTTAATTAACCAAGGAAATATCCGCCGCATCATTATCCGCAATGCTGATGATAAAGTGTTGTTGGATATGCCGTTGACAGTTGGGGCAGTTGGCGGGGGCGCACTCTTTTTACTCGCCGGTCCGCAAATGATTTTGCTGGGGGCTGTAGCAGCGATTGCAGCGGTTTTCACCCGTGTCAAGGTAGAAATTGTACGGGAGCTAAAAGAAGGCGAAGTCCTGGAAGATCATCAAAATCGTGTCAAAATTCAAGTAGAGGATGATAACGAACCAACCCAATGATCAACCAACACCGCCCACAACGCTGAGTGGGCGATGCTGAATTGTAATGTTTTAGGACAATTCAGAGGTGCAGTGCGGGCAACGGGTTGCTTTAATTGGTATTTTCGTAAAGCAATAGGGGCAATCTTTTTCGGTTGGCTCTGGTGCAGGTTTGTCTTTATCTTTGGCAACTTGTTCTTGTAGTGTGTTTACCGCCTTCACAACAAAAAACACTGCTAAAGCAACCAATATGAAATAAATCACCGCATTGATAAACGCACCAATGCGAATCACCACCGCTTCTTGATCCGCTGTCGCTTCTTGTAAAGTGATGACAATCCGCGAAAAATCGATGTCCCCTAAAATATACCCAATTGGGGGCATGATGATGTCGTTGACCAGTGATTGTACAATAGCAGTAAATGCCGCCCCAATGATAATACCGACTGCCAAATCAACCACATTGCCACGCATGACAAATTTCTTGAACTCATTCCACATCTGTTTGTCTCCTTGATGATGTTATGATACGCTTTATTTTATAATAGAGTGTGTAAAAAACATGAACTAAACTGTTCTACCCTTGCCAACGTTGAACCACCCATGCCTTAAACTACTGACTTCTTCCGCAACAAGAAATGCTTCAGGATGAATTTGTCTTGTAATATGGCTAACTTGCTTTATGTCACGTTTATCAATCACACTTCTCAGGGTAATAACTTCACCATCTTTTCCTTCACTACGTTGCAGGGTAACACCAAAACCTGATTCACGCAGAGTCTTGGCGATTTGCTCTCCCATAGGGCTGAAGATGTTGACGATCATGTAACTGCGGATTAAGCGCGATTCTAGTTCCATCCCGACCCAACTGCCAGCTGCCGCACCTGCGCAATATGCAGCTAAGTTGGCTAAGTTTTCTAAATCTTGGATGACACCGGCAATCACCAGTGCAAACACCAACGCCTCTAAAGAAGCTAGTGTTGCGGCGATCAAGCGTCTACCACGTGCAATCGCAATCAATCGTAAAGTGCCGATGGCGTAATTTGCCACACGCATGATGAAAATAGCCGCAACGAGTGCTGGACCATCTAATGTCATAAAAAATCCTTGTTGATACTGATTTTTCTAAGCTCATTGTAGCGAAATGTTATGATATTGTGTAATGACCAATTTTTTGGTTATGATGAAATTTACCATGTACGGGATTGTATAGGTTAGAGTTATCTATTTTTTGTTTTTAGGAGAATACATATCATGCGGGCTATTATTGCCAAAGATCAACAACCAACATTTGTACACCTTCCTGAACCCGTGCCTGCCGCGGATGAGGTACTGGTACAGGTTAAGGCTACCGCGTTGAACCGTGCCGACCTGTTGCAAGTTATGGGGAAATATCCTCCTCCCCCTGGTGCGCCACACACTCTTGGCTTGGAATTGGCTGGTGATGTGATCTCAGTTGGTGAAGAGGTTCAGAATGTCTCTGTTGGTCAGCGTGTAATGGCATTAGTAGCAGGCGGGGCATATGCTGAACAAGCTGTTGTCAAAGCAGCCCATGTTATACCTATCCCTTCGGGACTCACATATGAAGAAGCCGCTGCTATACCAGAGGCATTTTTAACCGCGTATAGCAATATGATTGAAATTGGGCGGTTGATCGAAAACGAGCGTGTGTTGATCCATGCCGGGGCGAGTGGTGTCGGCTTAGCGGCGATCCAAATGGCAAAGGTGGTTGGCGCAACGGTGATTGTGACGGCTAGCCGCGCCAAGCATGCGATTTGTGTTGATGCCGGCGCAGATATGACCATTGACTATCAAACAGAGAATTTTGCTGACCGTATTTTATCGACATACACCGGAGTCCATTTAATTTTAGAAATGATTGGCGCGCCATATTGGGATGATAATATGCGTGTTTTAGAAAACTGGGGACGGCTGGTGTTTATCGGCTTACAAGGTGGTGCTGTAAAGCAGATCCATTTTGGTGTGATTATGCAAAAACGCTTGAGCATTATGGGCAGCACCTTACGCAATCGCACGGATGCCGAAAAACAACAATTGATTGAAAATTTTACCAGTTGGGCGATGCCTCAATTTTTAGCAGGCGCGCTGAAACCGAATGTGTGGCGAGTCATGCCGTTTGACGATGTTGCCGCCGCCCACGACTTGATGCGTCGTAATCAAAACGC
>RFHA01000139.1 GCA_003696565.1 Chloroflexota bacterium | reverse complement strand
GAACAAGCATTTAAAGACTTTGTAGAAGGTTGGGATGGCGCATTTAAGCGCTTGCGCAAACTCACCAATGCCTTAGAAGACTAGCCGATAAAATTAGCGCGCTGTTCGGGGGTCGGTGCGGGTAAGCTGAACCAAAAGGTCGTGCCTTGTCCTTCTTTGCTAATGACATCTAACATTCCTCCCATGCGTATGATAAGGAAATGCACCAGTGTAAGCCCCAAACCTTGACGATCATACATGGGATTTTCGCTGCTAAACATTTCACGCAATTCTTGGACGCGATCTTGTGGTATACCTACGCTATTATCCCATACGACTAAATGCACAATGGATGTGTCAGAAGTGGGCGCTTGGCTGACAATGATCGTTGGGTTAGGGTGATGGGGGGGAAAAGATTGGCTTGCATTTAAGATTAAATTATAAAATACCTCTGTAAGCCATTCTTCACGTCCTACAAAATAAGGGAGCTCTGTGGGCATAAGCAATTGAATATTGCGTTGAGCGAGAATAGGCTTCAAGCGATTGCGAGCATCTAGCACTGATGTTACAGATTCACCTACTTTGCTGCGATAGGGACGATAGGACTTGGCTAAGTATTCTAAGCGTCTGATCATATCCTCTAAGGTTTGGATTTGAGTGGTGATCATTTTAACGCTAGAATTTAGGGTTTCAGGCTTGAGATGAGAAATCTCTGTTTTTATATGTCGTAGTGGTGCTTTAATATCATGTGCAACAAGGCCGCTAAAAGTTTGCAAGGCGGCATTGCGCATCTCAAGGAGCTTGGCATTTTCGCGGCGCTTGGCTTCTATTTGTGCGCGGACGTAGCCATTGGTCATAATGTCTGCGATGCTGTGTAAAACAGCTTCACTATTGCGGCTCCACATTTGATGTGGTTTCTCAACGTCATCAAGAACCAATATCCCAACCAATTTATCATTATATTGGATCGGTACGCTGACGTAGAATTGAACATCATTTTCAATCAAGCGCTCTTTCAGTGGAGAGGCGATCATGTCCACATTGCCAATTTGCACCTTAGGCTCGGTTTGTGGAGAATCAAACCACGAACATTCTAAAACTTCAAGCGAACCCCCTTTAACGCTCGGCAAACCTTCGTGGTGACATACTTCCATATTGACACAAAATTGATTTGAATTATCTTCGCATTGCAGATAATAATAGGCGCGGCTCATCTTAAGCTCTTCGCATAAAATTTTGAGAGATTGTTGCGCTTGAGTTTGCCAGTCATCTTCCGTCATAAAAACAGAGGCTATCCTGTATATTAAATTAATGCCTAAGCGCATTCTTCGGCGCATGTCGCTAGCAATGGCTTGATTCAATAAGATCGCCAATTGCCGACCAGCAATTGAAAGATGAAGATCATCTTGATCTTGATATGTGTCGGAATCTAGGGCTAAAAATCCCCAAAGTTGATGAGAGGGCGCTGCTTCAAAGATGGGATACAAGCGCGCTGTTTGGCAGTGTAAATGCTCTAATAACATATCATTTTCAGTGCTGACACCATGATAAATAGTTTTTGGATAGCGCAACTTTTCTTGAGCGAAATTGATTACGGCTGGAGGCGTGTTTTGAATTGGCTGCATTGAAACTTCTTGATGCCAACCGATCGTAAAATAAACCTGTGATTCATGCTGTAGGGCTGTTTGGCAGAGATACACTCGTGATGCTTGGGTGATTTCACCAATGTTGCCTAGCAGCATTTGCAATTCACATAGTGCAGCCTCTAAATTATCGGCAAGTGTTAGTGGCAAGCGATTTAGAAAAATATCCCACATATTAAATCCTCAACAGCAGATTAGCGCTTTATCGGTATCTCTGAAGTCTATTACTTTCATTTTGGGCATTATCAGGGATGTAGCATTGGCAAGTCAACCATCATAAATTAAAGAGAGTATGTAATTTTTGGAATTTTTGCATCAACATGGAAGATTATTATAATCTTTCTCTCTATTTTTGATTTATCCCTTAAAATAGTACTATCTGGCGAACAAATGATGTTGATTTAAATATTATATAACATTTGTGCCTTTAACACAAATGTTATTAAATCATGATTAAACCCAAATATGTTCCTGAAGGCGGAAACGGCTCACACAGCTAATTGAGTTAAAGCGTTGAACTCATCTTCATACTCTTGAAAAACCAATGATGGCACAAGCGGTTGAATATCTTGATAGATGAATTGTTTCATGATCAATGTAAATGGGCGATTTGGTGCAAACACTAACCCAACCGAACCTTGCACCTGATGACATAATCCTGCATGGAGTTTGCTTTTCTCTCTGGCATAGGGCGTAAGGCGCACATCTTTTATGGATAAGATGAAATGTGATTTACGCTTAT
>RFHA01000016.1 GCA_003696565.1 Chloroflexota bacterium | reverse complement strand
TCGGTAAATTTGTGAGCTGACGCGCTTCACCACCTAATGCAGACATAGTTAACAAGTATATTTGCGGCTTATCTCCGCGTGCCGAAACAAACGCCAGTGTATTACCATCTGGCGACCAGCGCGGAGTTGTATCTTTCCCCCCCCGTGTAAGTTGATAAACCTGACTACCGTCCACTGCTGCTAGCCAAATGTACCGCTTATAATTGTTTTCCAATTTATCAAGCGTCACTTTAACAAATGCAACCCATTGACCATCTGGGCTAACCTGAGGGTCTTCGATTTTTACAATTTTATAAAGATCATCAACTTGAATTGGACGTTTTTCTACATTCATTGGAATTTTTCCATTTGAATAAATTTAAACAATGCTTAAATTATAAACTGTCACAGGTTATTTGTCGAATTTACGCCTACGAAATCGTCTAATAAGTCGTTGACGCACAGCAATAACACGCCAATTAAATACCCGTAGTTCTCCTCTGCGAATTTTCCAATCCACCCAAAAGCTTGCTAGCATATAGTAAACTGGAAAATATAAGCTAATCCAAATGAGTGTATGGTTTGGGTTTTCCTGTAACAATAAATAGCAGATCATCAATAGCCAAATGCCCGCTAAGCTCCAGGTTGTTTTCCATAGAATGCGGTTTCGGCTTGGGTAAAGATAGCGCGTGGGGATAAAGGTCAAAATTGCAAAAAATATCAATAACCCCACCGCTATCCAATCCACTGGTTGAATCCAGAAAAAATACAACGCAATAACATTCCAATATGTTGGAAACCCCAAAAAATAAGAGTCAGGTGTTTTCATATTCACCTGACCATAAGCATACATACCCGCTACGACAGGAACAACTGCCCAGCTGGGATGTGGGATCAGTTCTGCATGCATCAGAATAAACACAGGCACCCACAAAAATGTCAGAACATCAATTACATTGTCCATCATCGCGCCATCAAAATTTGGCAGCACTTCCCAAACACGCACGAGTCGTGCCATCAGTCCATCTGTGGCATCAATCATAGTGGTTAATACTAAAAACAAAAATGCCTCTCGGTAATCTCCTTTTGATGCCGTGAACAATGCAAAAACACCTAGCACGCCCCCCATCGCGGTGTAACCATGCACTAACCAGGCTGCTGCTCTGCGTGAAATCATACCCACATATCTTCTTCTAACTTAGCAATAACATGCTCTAAGATATCCAAACCCTGCTCCATCTGGCTTTGTGTAATAACTAACGGCGGAGCAATTCGTAACGTACTTTCTCCTGCGCCTAATGAAAGTAAACCATTGAGATAACAATGATCTGCCACTTCATTGCGAAAATGTGGAATAGGGTTTCCATTTTTATCAGCAAATTCAACACCAATCATCAAGCCTTTACCCTCTACACGCTTGATTGATGGATGTGATTCTTTGAATATATTCAAACGCTCTATGGTATAATTTCCCAACTTTGTCGCATTTTCTAACAAGCCTTCTTCACGGATGACATCAATCGTTGCACTGGCAACTGCACAAGCTAAAGGGTTACCACCAAATGTGCTTGCATGTGCCCCCGGCACCCATTTTTGCATCACATCTCGATGCGCAATCGTCGCACCAATCGGGAAGCCAGACCCTAAACCTTTTGCAGAAGCCACAATATCCGGCTTGACACCCCAATGCTCAATCGCATACCACTTCCCAGTGCGCCCCACACCAGACTGGATTTCATCCGCAATTAATAAAATACCGTGCTCATCACAAAGCGCACGCAACTGTGGGAAGAAATCATCACGCGGGAGTAAATACCCACCTTCACCTTGAATCGGCTCAACAATTACCGCGGCGATTTGATCAGGTGAAACTTTTTTCTTGAAAACAAATTTTTGAATAAAACCAATAGCATCTGACCAAGCATCCTCCGCGCTTTTTGCTGGATACGGCACATGCTCCACCCCACCAGGAATAAACGGATACCCTGCACGTTGAATATATTTACTTGCTGTTACAGAAAGTGCGCCCATCGTCCTGCCATGAAAAGCCCCATAAAATGCGATCACATGAGTCCGCTTAGCATCTTGGTATCGTGCTAGTTTAAGGGCGGCTTCAACCGCTTCCGTACCAGAATTACCAAAATAAGTCATGATCTGATCAGGCTCATTTGCCCCATTAATGGGAACAATCTCCTGCAATTTTTCCGCTAATTTAACTTGTTCCTGACAGAAAAAATCCGTTGCGCCAATGTGAATATATTTATCAACCTGTTGATGTAAGGCTTCTACAATTTTGGGATGACGATGCCCGGTGGAAAGCACAGCAATACCAGCGGCAAAATCAATATAATGATTACCATCTACATCCCACACTTCTGCACCAATACCATGACTCATCACAAAGCCATAAGAACGGGTATACGATGGCGACAAGACCTGCTGATCCCTTAAAACAATTTGTTTGGATTTTTCACTTGGTTCACGAAAAACAAATCCACGATATTTTTTGACCATTTTATAACCTTCTATTTTGGTAACAACATAATACTGAGTGAGTATCGCCTAAAAAATAGGGTTTCGTCAACGGGGGCTTTATCTTGAGTTTAGGCGAAATCCGTTATAGAGTTAGTTCGCTTATTGTATGTACGGAAACTTGATTATGACAGTTACAATACCAGAATTTAAACAAGCAATGGCACAGTGGGCATCCGGTGTGACTGTGGTGACAACCCGCGCAGAAAACGGCGCACTCAAGGGAATGACAGCCTCATCTTTTACGAGTTTAAGCATTGACCCGCTTCTCATCCTTATTTGTGTTGCCAAAAAGTTGTATTCTCATCAAGTCTTGCTGCAAAACCAGATTTTTGCTGTAAATATCCTCAGTGAGCATCAAAAGTATTGGGGAGAGCTTTTTGCAGGGATGCATCCTGAAATCGAGGATCGCTTTAGTGTTACTGGTTACAAAACAGCTATCACGGGTTCCCCTATTCTGCCGGATGTCCTCGCATGGCTAGATTGCCGCTTATATCAAACACACGATGCCGGCGATCATACAATTTTTATTGGAGAAGTTGTTGCCGCACAAGGCAACGGTGGCGCGCTGCCTTTAACATACTTCAACCGTCAATGGGGCACATTTAAGAGGATAGAGGAATGAAATTAATCGGCACAATTCAGCAGGTACAAATTCAGCGTGAACGTCTTAAAAAAGGTGAACGCCCAAACCGGTATTATGATCCCACACCAATTCTTGTTGTAGATGCGCTCAAACTAACACAACGTGGTGTGTTCGGCTTATTAGCGGATGGTGGCACACTCATTGATCTGCATCACATGGATCACCCCCAAACACGGAATCGAAACAATGCTAACGGTATTTCATTTAATTTTGTTGGGAATTACCACAAAATACAGGCACGCTTTGGGGATCATATTCAACCGGGTGTTGGTGGAGAAAACATCATCATTCAACAAACCCCAGAGTTTGATTTATCAATGCTTGATACCGAGTTATTGATCCAACCCCAGGGAACCAATCAATATATCACATTGGAAGATGTCATGGTTGCTGCCCCCTGCCGTGAGTTTAGTTGCTTTGTCTATGGTGAAGTAATCGACGGTGATAACCTACGAAACACACTAGAATATCTTTCTGATGGCACACGTGGATTTTATGCCACGCTTAGCATTAAACAATCAGATACCCCTATTATCCAAGCGGGTGATAAGATATACATCGCGTAAACGACGGTATCTTTTTGTTTATTTTAATCCAAGTAGTGACGCTAACCGTAGCTCATACTCTAAACACTGTTTTTAAGGATTGTTCTTTTATACTGAATAACCTTAAATAAAATGCCATATTCTGCTGATGGATATTGCGGTAAAATCACTCAGATATAGTCACACAGAAAGGATCACATCCATGTCCAGTGATGGTCCGATGCGACAAACAGAGCAGTTTTTACACCTCTATCACCCGCCAGCAATTAATGGTGATTTCACAGGTAAACATATCATCAGTGTTGAACAATTTAGCCATACGGATTTAGACATCATATTCTCCGCTGCTAAATCATTAAGAGAACGTGTTGCCCAAAAAGACCCTGAAGTTGTTACCTTGTGCAGTGGGCGGCTGATGGCATCAATGTTTTTTGAAGCAAGCACCCGTACTGATATGTCCTTTCAAGCGGCAATGCGACGGCTAGGCGGGTCAGTTGTCAGTGCCAGCAATGGTGTACAATTTTCATCGGTTTATAAAGGTGAAAACCTCGCAGATACCGTACGCGCTGCTGGTTGTTATGCCGATGTCTTAGTGCTACGGCATCCGCAGATTGGCTCATCCTATGAAGCAGCTTATTATTTAGATCGCCTGAATGAACGGATTGTCACCCCGACTAGTGTCATCAGTGGTGGTGATGGTGCAGGTGAGCATCCTACCCAAGCCCTGTTGGATTTGTTTACTATTAAAGATTTAAAAGACGGACCAGATAACCTAACGATCACTCTTGTTGGGGATTTATTATATGGGCGTACCGTCCATTCATTAGCCAAGTTGATCGCACGATATGAGTCACAAAACACAACCTTGTGCTTAGTATCTCCCCCGTCACTTCGTATTCCAGATACAATTATCGACACCCTCGATAAGCACAACGTTACCTATTATGAGACAGATGATCTTTATGAAGTTCTGCATAAGACAGATGTCATTTATTGGACACGTATCCAGCAAGAACGCTTCGCGCGTCAAGCAGATTATGATGCCGTACGTGACAATTTCATTATGACTCCAGCGGTCTTGAATCAAGCCCCGCGTGATGTCATCCTGATGCACCCCCTGCCCCGCAAACATGAAATGGGAACGCCTGCAGATCATGACATTTTAGACCAGAATCCGCGTGCTGTTTATTTTCAGCAAATGGAAAATGGGATGTTTGTCCGCATGGCATTGTTAGCAAAAGTTTTAGGCGTGGAATCAATCTAAATGGGACGCAAAATAAAACTCCCTCCCATGCTAGACCCGCATGTGCATCTACGCGGGATGGATTGGGCACACAAAGGTGATTTTTATACTGAAACTTGCGCAGCAATAGCTGGTGGATATTGGGCAGTATTTGATATGCCCAACACCCCGCCTGCTACGTTAGACCGCACGGCACTAGACCACAAATTACAAGCGATTAATCAGCAAGCAGTCTGTGATTGGGGAGTGTACTTCTGCGCAGGGGCAAATCGAAATTGGGAACAATATCCCTTGGTCATAAATGATATTTGTGGGTTGAAGATGTTCAATAATTCAACCACAGGTAATCTTTTAGTCGATGATCCTACTGTACGAGAGGAGCATTTTAAGCATTGGGATGGCAGCAAAATTTTTGCTCAACACGCAGAAAATGAAACATGCGCAGAAATCATTAACCTAGTCAAAAAATATCGCAAGCCAACTCACATCCTTCATGTATGTACCAAGCTAGAAGTTGATCTCATTCGGCAAGCAAAAAACGATGGCTTACCAATCACATGCGGTGTATGCCCTCATCATCTGTGGTTAACGCAAGCTGATTTAACCCGCTTAGGTAGCTTGGGGTGGATGAAGCCCAATTTACAAACACAACAAGATCAAGACGCGCTCTGGCAAGGTATTGTTGATGGGGTAATAGATATAATTGAATCAGACCATGCCCCACATACATTAGAAGAAAAATCCAACACGCCGTCACCATATGGTGTACCTGGTTTAGAGACAACGCTACCATTGTTACTCACGGCAGTACATGAAGGACGGCTCACACTAGCACGAGTTATCGAAATGGTCTCCATCAATCCCTGTCGGATTTACGGCATTGTGCCACCACCGGAGACTTACACTGTTGTTGACTTGGATACAAGTGAAGTCATTACAGGAGACAGATTACATACCAAAGTGAAGTGGTCACCTTTTGAGGGTATGCGTGTACAAGGAAAAGTCATCGAAACGTGGATTAGGGGAACACAAGTTTATGATGGTGAACGTATCTTAGTCAAACCAGGTTTTGGGAAAAACGTGTATGCTCATTCGTAATCTTATCCTCCAAATTAGCAAAACGGGTTATCAAATAGCACGCCCATTCATTTTTTTACAATCTGCCCAAAGCGCACATGAACAAACCTTAAAATTATTAAACATCCTTGATAAAACACCTGTATCATTTTTGCGGCTTGTTCACACACTTACATTCAGACACATGCCTGTCACAGTTGGTAAGGTTGATTTACCACATCCTTTTATTTTAGCGGCTGGTTTTGTCAAAGGATTAGGGTTTGAAACAGAACAACAAGCACTCCGTGCCGTGCGCGATGGCGTGAATATCATCCCTGGTTGGCGTGCTATCCCAGGGCTAGTTGGCGCAGTAGAGTTTGGATCATTTACACGTTATCCGCGTGTTGGCAACTCCGGCACAGTGATTTGGCGAGATTCTGCATCACAATCTACACAAAACCGAGTCGGGTTAAAGAATCCTGGTGCAGTGGCAGCCGCCGCATTTCTCTATCAAAACAGAAAATCTTGCCCAAAACAGTTTGGTATCAACATCGCACCATCGCCTGGTGTCGATGATCCAGTTGATGTCGTCGAGGCTATCGGCGCGTTTCTTTCCCGCGGGATACGTCCGTCCTGGTTCACATTAAACTTAAGCTGTCCTAACACAGAAGATGATCCTGAAAATCGTCAAACAGAGACACTTACAAAGGCATTATGCGGCGCAGCAATGGATTATTTGAATGAACAAGTTGCAGGGTCAATCCCGCTGTGGGTAAAAATTAGCCCTAATTTAAGTTATTCACAATTAGATGTGTTAATGAAAGTTTTCCACGATTTGGGCATTGCAGCCGTAATAGCAACCAACACATTAACACAACCAATACCTGATAACGCCACCATTCAAGGGGGGGTAGGTGGTGGAAAATTGTATCCATATGCCCTGAGTACCGTGGCAAAATTGGCAAAAATCAAACAAGAGAAAAACTATCCTATAGATATTATTGCCTGTGGCGGTATACAAGACCCACTAACCTATATAGCATATGCTCAACATGGCGTTAAGGCATACCAATACTGGTCAGCTTTGGTCTATCGTGGACCGTTAGCTGCTGCTCTTATTTTGAATGAGATTTGATTATGCAAGCATTACTCGATATTCAAGCAGTTAAATTTACACCTAACGAACCCAAAACTTTTAAGTCTGGCATCTTA
This sequence comes from Chloroflexota bacterium, assembly GCA_003696565.1. GTDB lineage: Bacteria > Chloroflexota > Anaerolineae > Aggregatilineales > Phototrophicaceae > DAOTWY01. The sequence goes on along the minus strand of RFHA01000016.1, from coordinate 2,902 downwards.
TCACCAATTTATATCGATAACCGTGCCATACCCTATCATCCCCAAGCATGGCACGAGGTCATCGCTGGGTTTCAGGCGATAGCCAAAACCTTAGACTTCGATATCATCGCAGGTATTGCTGTGGCGGGTATCCCACACAGTGCAGCCCTCGCTTATGTGATGAACAAGCCCTCCGTGTTTGTTCGTAAAGAAACAAAAGAGCATGGGTTAAAAAATCGTATTGAAGGCGGCGATGTCTCCGGCAAACGGGTATTACTCATTGAAGATTTGATCACCACGGGCGGCAGCAGCTTAGCCGGTGTAGCAGAGCTTCGCAAAGCTGGCGGTATTGTTACCGATTGTATGGCAATTGTTAGCTATGGTTTTCAGCAAGCAATTGATGCATTTCAACAAGCCGCAGTAAAACTTCATACCTTAACAAATTTTGACCAAATTTTGCAGATTGGTTTACAAACCGGATACTTTCAACCAACAGATGTAAAAATTATCCGCGCTTGGATGACAAACCCATATGAATGGGGGCGCGCATGAGCATTGTCGAAAAATATGAAACACGCGCCAAAGCAGTAAAGTCATTGCTGTGTATTGGCTTAGATAGCCATATAGAACGCATACCAAAACGTTTTCAAAAATCACAAACTCCCCAATATGACTTTAACCGCTGGATTATTGATCAAACACATCCATATGTCAGCGCATATAAACCCAATACTGCATTCTATGAGGCTCGTGGCGCACAAGGCTGGCATGAACTTGAACTCACAATGACCTATTTGCGTCATAAGCATCCAGATATCTTCACAGTGTGTGATGCCAAACGTGCCGATATTGGCAATACCAATCAAGGGTATGTACAAGCTATTTTCGATCATTTAGGGTTTGATGCTGTCACATTGCAACCCTATCTAGGTAAAGAGGCATTACAGCCGTTTTTAGACCGTGCAGATAAAGGCTGTATTATCTTATGCCGAACATCCAACCCAGGTTCCGGCGAATTACAATCACTCAAAACAGATGGTAAACCCTTATGGCAACTCATCGCAGAACGAGTCTATAGCGACTGGAACACCAATAACAACTGTATGCTGGTTGTTGGTGCAACTTATCCTGATGAATTACGCCAAATTCGCACGCTAGTCGGAAACATGACACTACTTATACCAGGTATTGGTGTACAAGGCGGTCATCTAGAAGCAACGGTCAAATATGGCGTAAATCGTAACGGCATGGGTATTATGATTAACTCATCACGTGGCATTATTTTTTCAGATGATCCCGCCCAGGCAGCCCGTGAACTACGTGACGGGATCAATGCATTTACCATGTTTTGAGGTGCCGATGCACTTTATAAGCGTTCCGGTTTAGCATCAAACTCAGTCAATGAGCGAAAAAAACAGCTTTTTTGTCCAGTATGACAAGCAGCCCCTGCCGGTTCAACCAATATCAACAAGGTATCTGCATCACAATCTATCCGGATTTCGACAACACGCATCACATGACCGGATGTCTCTCCTTTTCGCCATAATGTTTGCCTGCTCCGTGACCAGAAAACCGCTTGCCGCAGTGTAAGCGTTTGCCGCAGTGATTCCACATTCATATATGCCATCATCAGCACATCTTTGGTTTGTACATCTTGGACAATAGCCGGAATTAATCCATTAGAATCCCATTTAATTGCCTCAAATGTTGTTGGTTTAATGATGTCTGTCACCAGCCATCCTCCCGCACAATAACCCCCTGCTCACGTAAATACCGTTTCAAATCTTGAATGCGGATTTCGTTAAAATGAAAAACAGAAGCCGCCAAAGCCGCATCTGCCTGCCCAACAGTCAGGGCTTCATAAAAATGCGTCATTGTCCCTGCCCCGCCAGATGCAATCACAGGGATAGATACTGCCTCATTAATGGCTTGAAGCATCTCAATATCATAGCCGTTCTTCGTGCCATCTGCATCCATGCTTGTGAGCATAATTTCACCTGCGCCACGGTCCTCAACTTCCTTCGCCCATGCCACCGCTTTTTTATCGGTTGGCACACGCCCCCCATTGATATGAACTACCCATTCACCATCAATTCGTTTGGGGTCAATTGCCACCACAATACACTGGCTGCCAAACGCCCACGCTCCCTGATTAATCAGGTCAGGATTTTTAACAGCAGCACTGTTGATACTCACCTTATCCGCACCCGCAAGCAACGTCTCACGCATATCTTCTACCGTTCGGATTCCTCCCCCCACACAAAACGGGATAAACACCGTATCCGCAACCCGCCTAACCATATCGAGAGTAGTCGCTCGTCCTTCATGGCTAGCGGTGATATCCAGGAACACTAATTCATCTGCCCCTTCCCGATCATAAATTGCAGCCTGTTCTACTGGATCACCCGCATCTCGCAAGTTGATAAAATTCACCCCTTTAACCACTCGACCATTCAGCACGTCTAGGCATGGGATAATTCGTTTAGCTAACATGCAATGCCTCCGCTAAAGTCAATTTCCCCTCATATAAAGCCATCCCAATAATCACCCCTGCAACAACGCCACTTTTCGCCAATTGCGCAATTTCATTCACACTTGTTATCCCGCCAGACGCGATGACCTTCAAGCCCGTTTCACGCCCTAAGCGAATTGTCTCAATCACATTAGCCCCCATCAGGCTACCATCCCTGCTGACATCGGTATACAACGCATGAACGACCCCCACCTTTGCCATCCGCTTACCAAATTCAATTGGTGTAATTTCAGTTACTTCCTTCCAGCCATGCGTGGTAATTTTACCATGACGTGCATCCAATCCTAAACAAATTGCTTCTGCACCGAACCGCTTCACTGCTAACTCAACTGTCTCTGGTTGTTGAACAGCAAGTGTTCCCATCACAACTCGTGATGCACCTAAATCAAG